>JBFYZM010000098.1:0-3099 GCA_041309505.1 Candidatus Krumholzibacteriota bacterium | reverse complement strand
AGAGCCTTGTCCTTCTCGAGGTACTTCGTGTATTCTTCCTCGGTCGTCGCCCCGATGAGCCGCATCTGCCCGCGGGCGAGGGCGGGTTTGAGGAGATTCGCCGCGTCCATGCCCCCGCCGGAGCCGGAACCGCAGATCGTATGAATCTCGTCGATGAACAGAATGACCTTGCCGGCGCCCTTGATGACCTCTCCGATGAGCGCCTTGAAACGCTCCTCGAACTCTCCCTTGTACTTCGCGCCGGCGATGAGGGCCCCCATGTCGACCTCGAGCACCCTCACGTCCTGGAGCGATTTGGGCACGCGCTTGCCGATCACCGCCTGGGCGAACCCCTCGACGATCGCCGACTTCCCGACTCCGGCGCCGCCCACGAGGATGGGCGAATTCTTCCGCCGCCTCAGGAGAATCTGTATCGTCTGCTGGAGCTCGTCGGCGCGGCCGATCATCGGATCGAAGCTTCCCGCCGCGGCCTGGTTGGTCATGTCCGTCGTGTATTTCAGTATCCCCGCGATCTCCGCCGGCGCCTCGGCCGCCCCCGCGCCCTTCCCCTTCCCGCCCTTCGATGGCGCCGCGATCTCCTCGACCGCCTTGATCTCCGCGATGGCGCGGTAGATATCTTCCTTCGTGAATTCGACCTTGTCGCGGACGTAACCCGAAAGGGAGGTTCGGGGATCGAATATCGCGATGAGGATATGCTCCGGCTCCACAAGCGGATCGTAGAGCTTCGCCTTTTCGTCGAGGGCGTTCGCCAGCACGGTCTGGACCGCCGGCGACACCGGCGCTTTCTCCTTGCCGGTCGACTTGGCGGGCTGGTCTTTGAGGTAGATATCGAGGATCGATTCGACGAAGGAGGCGGGTTTGCCGAGCTGGTTGAGGATCGATTCGACCTCGCTCGACTCGTGGCGAACGACCGCCATGAGCAGATGCTCGACGTCTATCTCGGCATGCTTGAAGGCTGCCGCGATCTCCTGCGCATTCTTTATAACCGTACGGGAATCATGGGAATAACTGGAAATGTCCATGCGACGGAACTACTCCTCCACGTTTGAAGGCCTTTTTTCTTTGCCAATAGTGTTTTCCACCGTTCCGCTACGAGCAGACTCTAGATTTCATCTTATGACAAGTCAAGCAGTAATATCGCTTTTGCCCCTGCGGAGAGGCGTCCCGTTTTTTCTTTGACAGGCGTTTCGGCTGGTGATATCACTCAGGAGAAGATCGAACCGTAACCAAATGAGAATGAGGAACCTATGGGGCAGCCGGCAGCTCGAGTAGGCGATACGACGATGCACGGCGGCACGATCACCGGTCCTGGAGCGCCGACCGTCATGATCGGCGGCATGCCGGCCGCGCGGGTAGGCGATATGCACGTCTGCCCGATGCTCAATCCGGGGACTCCCCCGCCGCCGCATGTCGGCGGGCCGATCCAGATGGGAAGCATGACCGTCAAGATCGGGGGCATGCAGGCAGCCCGCCAGGGGGATATGTGCGTGTGCTCGGGGCCGCCCGACTCCATCGCCATGGGATGCCCGACCGTCATGATCGGCGACGGCGCCGGCGGAGGCGGCGGAGCCGGCCAAGGGGGCTCAGCCCAGAAAGCAGCCGGAACGGGCAAGGCGGAACCGGCCGCCGAGGGGCACTATCTCGACGTTACCTTCGTCGATAAGGGCGGATTTCCTGTCGGCGGCGTCGGCTACGAGATGAAAGGACCCGACGGCGCGACGACAAAAGGACCGGTCGCCGGCCAACTCCGCAAGCAGGGTGTCCCGCAGGGGAATTTCGACATCACGCTTCAGGCCATTTACGGCGTCAAATGGTCGAAAGATACCGCCAAGGTCGGCGACAAGATCAAGCTGACCGCCAGCACTTCCGGCATACCGTCCGGCGAAAAGGCGGTGTGCGAAGTGTTCGTTCGCGACTCCAACTACGCCGACCGGCTTCTCGCGACGCTCGAGACCGCGGTCGACGGCGACGCGATCGAGGTCGAGTGGGAATTCCAGGTCGACGAGAAGTATATAAAGATCCAGACCGACAAGGAGGAGACCCCGCGCTATTCGGCGCCGGCCTTCTATTTTCTGGTCAAGAGCGCAAACCTGCAGAGCAGATCGGGGCTGTTGAAGTTCGAGGATTTCCTCGAGCTGAAGCTCAAGGACGACCAGGGCAATCCCCTGGCCAACAAGAAATTCCGTCTCTACCTGTCCAACGGCGAGATCCGGGACGGACAGCTCGACGGCAGCGGCTACGCCAAAGTCGAGAAGATTCCGCCCGGCAACGTCCGAGTGTCCTTTGACGTGAAATAACGGGAGGCCGGTCTTTTTCGGCCCGGTTTGTCTATGGGTGGCGGCGCAAAAGATACCCTGCTTCGAGATCTCGCGATGGGATCGACGGCCCGCACCGGCGGGCTGATGGAGCTCGCCCTCAAGAAAGTCAACATGCACATCCTCGAAATGGAGGACGTGCTTTTCCATCTCAACAGCGCGGTCATGATGCCGGAGCGCCCGAAGGGGGCTTCGTCGTCCCAGGGAGCCGCGCAGCCTTCCCAGGACAGGATTTCGGGAATACAGGCGCTTGCGGTCGCATTCAAGCAGTTCGAGTTCGATCCACGCAAGCGCATGCTGATCGCCGGGCACACGGACACCTCCGGCGAACCCGCCATGAACTTCGAGCTCTCGCGGCAGCGGGCCGACAACGTCCTTCACCTCCTCGAGGGAAAACGCGACGCGTGGGCCGAGGTCAGCCGCAAACGCCATCGGATCGAGGACTACCAGCAGATCATGAGGTTTCTCTTCGAGAACAAGCGCTGGGGCTGGAGCTGCAATCCGGTCAAGATCGACGACAAATGGGCGGAGCCGACCCGCGCGGCCGTCGACGCCTTTCGAACCGACTACAACAAATGGGTGGCGGCCGGGAAGGCGCCTTCGGAAGCGACTCCCCTTCCGGATAATCTCGCGACGCTCGTCGCCAACAATCCCACGCACGAGTGGCCGCTCGAGGCCTGGAAGGCGGCGTTCGACGTCTACAACTGCGAGCTCGCCGCGGCGCTGAAGTGCGATCTCAACCAGCTGAACACGCGCTATCGGCCGATGCTGGATTATATAGAGC
>JBFYZM010000097.1:0-10932 GCA_041309505.1 Candidatus Krumholzibacteriota bacterium | reverse complement strand
TTTCGCGCTCTGCATCTTCGCCGCGGGAAGCCTGAGCGGAGATCTCCGGGTGTTCGCCTCGAAATTCGGCGGAGAGGGGATGAAGATCGTCACCGGTTTCTTCTACTATCTCCTTCCGAATCTCAAGGTTTTCAACCTGCGGCATGAAGCGGTTCACAACCTTCCCTTCAGCGCGGGGGACGTCCTGCGCGCCACGATCTACGCGGCAGTGTACGCCGCCGTCGCTCTCTTCTTCGCGTGCGCGATATTCAGGCGCAGGGAATTCAAGTAGGGGAGAGGCATGAAACGGAAATACGCCGAAATCGCGCTGGCCGCGGCCGCTCTCATGCTGCTGGTCGCGGCGTCCCGCGGCGTCGAGGGACTCGCGCGGAAGAAGCACGCGCTCGAGGTTCTCTACCTTCCCTCGGGGCAGTTCGTCGAGCAGGCGTCGCTCGGTTATCGCGACCTCGCCGCCGACGTCCTCTGGTTCAAGATGGTGCAATACTACGGCGGATACCGGATGGGCGAGAACGACATCGCCCTCTTCGCGCATCTCGTCGACGTCATAACGGACCTCGATCCGCAGTTCACGTACGCGTACGTCTTCGGGGCTCTCGTCATCGCGCAGGATCTCGGCCAATTCAAACAGGGGATCGGATTTCTCGAAAAAGGGGTCCGGAACAATCCGCAGGACTGGTGGCTTCCCTTCCAGCTCGGTTTTCTCAACTACGTCTACGCGCGCGATTACGCGCAGGCCCTCTTCTATTTCGAGAAGGCCGCGCGGCTTCCCGGCGCCGGCCCCCAGGCGGCCCGCTTCGCCGCGTTCGTCGCCGCGAAGGCGGGTCATGTCGAAACGAGCATCGCCATGTGGGAAGAGCTCGCGCGCACTTCGGACAACAAGTATATCCGCGACCTCGCCGAGCGCTATATCGAGAAGCTCAGGGCGGGGACCTTCCCCGGGGCGGGCGCGCGATGACGGCGTTCATCTACGCGTGCGCGGCGCTCTTCGGCCTCATGGTGGGGAGTTTCCTCAACGTCGTCATCTATCGCGTGCCTCGAGGCCTCTCCGTCGTCAGGCCGCGCTCGTTCTGTCCCGGATGCCGCGCGAAGATCTCCTGGTACGAGAATATTCCCGTCGCGAGCTTCATCGCGCTCCGGGGACGCTGCCGAGGCTGCGGGGAGCGTATCGCGCTGCGGTATCCCCTCGTCGAGGCCGCCGGCGCCGCGCTCGCTCTCGCCGCCGTGTATCGTTTCGGTCCCGGCGTCGACGCGGCGTTCGCCTACGCGTTTCTCATGGCGCTCACGGCGATCACGATCATCGACTGGGAATTCAGGATCATCCCCGACGGCTTGAGCCTCCCGTTCATCGTCGTGGGGCTCGTCTGGAGCCTCGTGAATCCCGGCCTCACGCTCGCGAGCTCGGCCCTCGGAGCGCTCGCGGGGGGCGGGAGCCTCTATGCGATCGGGGCGTTGTACAAGCTCGCGAGAAAGACGGAGGGTATGGGCGGCGGAGACGTGAAGCTCATGGCGATGATCGGCGCGTTTCTCGGCATCAGGCTCGTCGTCCCCGTGATCCTCATCGCGTCGTTCGCGGGGACCCTCTACGCGGTCGCCCTCCTCAAATCGGGGAAAGGCGCGAAGACCGCGGTCGCCTTCGGCTCGTTCCTCGCGCCCGCGGCGGCGGTGTGCCTTTTCTTCGGCGAGCGGCTCCTCGCCTGGTATCTCACGGGGTTCTGATGGCAAGGCACTTTGCACGCATATTGCGCATTCCGGCGGGATCCCTTTCTCCCGCGCGTGCCGCATTAACGCAATCTGCTGTAATTATATAAGTTGGATAGACGGGGGCTTTCATTCCTTTGGCACGCTTGTTGCGTGATTTGACCGATCGAGGCGATAGGATTTCGGGATATCAAGTAGCCAGTAGGCATTTCGTACATATACGCGATACCCAATCGAGTCGTTGAAGCCGGGGTTCCGGAACTGGAAAAGGTTGGTGCGATGATGATCTCTTTACCCTTTCTGAAGCGAAAAGGCTCCACGGTGGGGCTCGATATCGGTTCGAGCCATGTCAAGGTCATAGAGATCGATCATTCGGGCTCGAGGCCGAAGATCACGCATTTCGGCCTCACGGCGCTTCCGCCCGAAGCGATCGTCGAGGGCGAGATCATGGACCGCGATCTCGTGATCGCGGGAATCAAGGAATGCATCGACAAGGCGGGCGTCACGGCCACCGACGTCGTCACCGCCATCTCCGGGCGCGCCGTCATCGTCAAGAAGGTCGTCATGGACAAGATGTCCGCGGACGACGCGCAGGAAGCGATCTTCTGGGAAGCGGAACAGCACGTCCCGTTCGACATCGACGACGTGTGTCTCGATTTCCAGATTCTCAAGGACGACATCGGCGCGAATCAGATGGAGGTTCTCCTCGTCGCGGCGAAGAAGGATATGATCAACACCCACGCGAACCTGATCAAGGACGCCGGGTTCACGCCGACCATCATCGACGTCGATTCGTTCGCCGTGCAGAACTGCTTCGAAAGCGGCCGCGGCACGGTGGCGGAGGAAGACTCGAAGAAGGTCATCGGCCTCGTCAACATCGGCAGCAACGTCACCAACATCAATATCGTCCAGGAAGCGAGCCCCCACTTCACGCGCGACATCAGCGTCGGGAGCAACAACTTCGCGGAAGTGATCCAGAAGGAGCTCGAGGTCGATTACGAAGAGGCGCAGAAGATCGTTTCGGGAGATCTCGGCAGCCGCGACCCCGAGAAGATCAAGGAGCTCGTCAGGCAAGGCTCGAAGGACCTCTCTCTCGGCATCGAGCGCAGCGTCGCTTTCCTCAAGGCATCCGGAGACGCGGATAAGATCGACGAGGTCGTCCTGAGCGGCGGAGGGGCCAACATTCCGTTCCTCAAGGAGATTCTCGGAGAGAAGCACGGCATCGAACTCTCCATACACAATCCCCTCGCGGGAATCGAATACGAAGCGGGGGTTTTCGGCGAGCACGAGGCCGAGATCGACAAGATCGCGCCGTTGCTCACCGTGGGCATCGGTCTCGCTCTGAGAAAGGCGGGAAGAGAATGATCAAGATCAACCTGCTGCCGCGCGAGGAACGGACGAAGCGGCGCGAATTCAAACTTCCCCAGATGACGACCATCTACATGGTGGGAGGGGTGGCGATCTTCGCGGCCGCGATCCTGTTCACGGGTATCGTGCAGACCCACAAGGTCAAGGCGCTCGAGTCGAAGATAGAGGCGGCGAACGAGGAATCGAAGAAGCTCGCCCCGCAGCTCGCGAAGATCAAACAGATCACCAAGGAGCGGGAGGAAGTCGACCGCAGGCTCGGGATCATCGCGGATCTCGACCGGTTCCGCTACTTCCGCGTGAAGCTCCTCAACGACGTGAGCTTCAATCTGCCGGTCAATTGCTGGTTGACGGGAGTGTCCGAGCTTTCGCCGAACTCCTTCGCGATCGACGGAGTCGCGTTCTCGAACTACACGGTCGCCGACATGATGTCGAATCTCGAGACGTCGCCGACGATCTCGCGGGTCGATCTCAGGGTCGCCGAAAAGGGAACGATCAGCGAGCGCGAAGTGATGAAGTTCAAGCTTGTCGCAAACGTGGTGCCGCAATAGCGCAAAGAGAGGGCCCAAACTATGGATTTCAAAGATCCGCAAGTGCAAAAGGGAATCATCGTGGGAATACTCTGTATCATGATCGGATACGTGTATTTCTTCACGTCGTTCTTGCCCTTCTTCCACCATCCGATGCGCGCGAAGATAGCGTCGCTCTCGTCCGAATACGAGAAGATGAGCGCGGAGCTCGAGAAGGCGCGGAAGACCGTGGGCAACCTCGCGAAGCTCGAGGCGGAGTACAACAGGCTCCACGACAAGTGGATCGCCGCCCAGGGGCTCCTCCCCAAGGATACGGAGGTCGCCGACCTTCTCCGGAAGGTGACCCGTATCGGGAGCCAGGCGGGCATCGATTTCCTGCTCTTCGAGCCGCAGGAAGCGATCCAGAGGGAGTTCATCACCGAGAACCCGGTGAAGGTGAAGGTTCGGGGCGAGTTTCATCAACTCGGCATATTCCTTTCCAAGGTCGCCAACCTCGAACGCATCGTGAACGTGTCGAACCTCACGGTCAAGCCGGGGGACGACAAGCAAGCGGGCGGCGAGGATCGGGCGGTACGGAGCTATACGGTAGAGGCTGAATTGACATTGACGGCTTATACGCTAGTGGAAGGTGGTGAGACGAGCAATGAGAAGGCGAACGACAAGCCCCAGCAGAAGGCGCATGCCTCGAATTCCTGAGACCGCGTGGAAAGTCCTCTGGGGACTGACCATCACGGGCATTTGCATCTTCCCGGCGCTCGCGGACGCGAGGGCGCAGGGCGCGGCGTCGACGAAATCAGAGGCGAAGGCGCTGCCGAATACGGCTGCTTCGATCGACACGACGGCGCTCGATCAGGCGGCGGTTGAGGGGATCACGCTGCGGGAAAGAGTTTACTATTACCAGGCCTTCAACCAGAGAGACCCCTTCCAGAGCTTGATCGCCGGCGAATTCGAAGAGTCGGGCGAACTCGATATCGTCGATATATACGGCGTGAAGCTCGTCGGCGTGCTGGCGGGCGGCATGGAGAAATTCGCCATGCTCGAGGACAACAACGGGTATTCGTACATCATGAAGGCGGGCGACCCGATCCGGAACGGGAATATCGTGTCCGTGAGCGATCGAACGCTCGTCGCGCGGGTTTCATTGTTCGGACAGACCAATACGGTAACCCTCCGCCTGGAGGAGAAAAAGAGTAAAGGAGAATAACAATGCTCGGGATCAGCAGACGAACGTTGATTGCCTGTTCCATCCTGGCGCTGCCCTTGCTGGCCCTCTCTGCGGGCGCCGTCGAAAACGAGATCACCGGCGTGAATGTCGTCCCGCTGGATGGAAAGATCAGGATCGAGATCAGCAAGGAGGGGAACGTCACCTTCGACGCGTTCACGATGAGCGAGCCTCATCGTCTCGTGGTCAACTGCGTCGGCGCGAAATACAACGTGCCGTGGCAGGTGAAGGATGTCGGAAGCCCCATCGCGAGCACAGTGCGGACGAGCCAGTTCCAGCTCGACCCCCTTCTCATCAGCCGCGTCGTGCTCGACCTGACGACCGCCGTCGACTACCGCATGTGGTCCGAAGGCGGAATGCAGGTCGTCGAGGTGACCAGGCGCGCGCCCGAGGCGCTCCGGGCCGATATCACGGAGAGCTCCGCTCTCATGCAGCCGATCGGTGAGCCGCAGAAGGCCGAATCGAAGGCGCCCGTGAACCGGTCTCCGGTCGAGCCCGCGAACGCGAACCGTCTCATCGCGCAGGCCACGATGGGCCCGTTCCTTCCGTACGTCCCGAATCTCGCGCCGGGCGAGAGCGTGAAGCCGGAAGAGACCGAGCCCTCCGTCGAGGCGGTCGAGGAGAGCGAGCCCGCGAGCGAGAGCCCGGCTCCCGCGTCGCCCGCGTCGCCGTGGATCACGGGCGAACGGGCGAAGGAGAGCGCCGTCGCGGAGAATCTCAACTTCTACGCGACCGAGGACGCGGCGTATTCGCCCCTCTCAGAGAACGAGGACGCGAAGCCCGCGGCCGCCCCGTGGACCGAAAGCTACGCGCGCGGCAATCCCGCGGCGGGCGGCGGCAGGGGCATGGGGTCGAATCGCATCACGATCGACGCCCAGGGCGCCGATATCAAGACCGTTCTTCGCACCATCGCCGACTACTCGGGCAAGAACATCGTGTACGGTCCCGACGTGAAGGGCGAGGTGTACGTTCATATCAAGGACGTTCCGTGGGAAGAAGCCCTCGATATTCTTCTCCGGGCGCACGGCTACGGGTATCGCGAGGAGTTCGGCATGATCCGCGTCAGCGAGATGCAGCGCCTCACGAAGGAGGAGCTCGAGATCTCGACCGCCGAGCGGAAGAAAGACGATCTCATGCCGCTCGTGACCAGGATCATATTCGTGAACAATTCGAGCGCGGAAGAGCTCAAGAGCGCGCTCCAGAATATCGTGTCGCAGCGGGGCAAGATCGACGTCGATCTCGGAAGCAACGCCCTCATCGTGAACGACACGGAACCCGTCATCGACAAGATCGCGGAAATGGTCAAATCGCTCGATAAGAAGACCTTCCAGGTCGATATCAACGCCAAGCTCGTCGAAGTCGACGTCGAAGCCACCCGCGAGCTCGGCATCAACTGGGGTCTCCTCAATCTCCACGCGTCCGGCCTCAGCGGCATCGGAAGCGTCGAGGTCAACAACTCGATTCCCGCTTCCGCCGGAACGGTCAAGTTCGGCACCGTGCGCTCGTGGGGCGAGTTGACCGCCGTTCTCGAAATGCTCGAGAAATCGAACAAGGCGAGCATCATCTCCAATCCGCGGATCACGACGATGGACAACCGCGAAGCCAGAATTCTCGTCGGCAAGGAAATCCCGCTCATCGTCGCCGACGAGGCGGGCAACCCGATCACCGAACTCACCAAGATCGGCATCATGCTCAAGGTTACGCCGCACGTGAACGCGGACAGGACGATCACGCTCGACATGCACCCCGAGGTGAGCGAGCTTCAGTCCGAGGCGACCGCGCAGGGCGGCATCATCATCTCGACGAGCGAGGCGGACACGCGCGTTGTCGTGCAGAACGGAGCCACCGCCGTCATCGGCGGCCTCATCAAGAACGTTCAGACGAACGTGAGGCGCGGCGTGCCGTTCCTCAAAGACGTGCCGTTCCTCGGGAAGCTCTTCTCGTCGAGCTCGACGACCGACAAGAAGCAGGAGCTCGTCATTTTCGTGACGCCGACGATCGTCGAATAGCGTTTCTGTCCCCTCCACTCACCGTGGACCCCCCGGAGGAGTTCCGAACTGCCTCCGGGGGGATTTTTTTTGCGGGCGGCCGCCGTCCCGTTTTTCCTTGCCCGGCGTGCGCATATTCTCTATGCTGAACTCCTATAGGCAATTCATCGGATACGGAGCGCGCGAGGTTCCCATGAGAGTCATCGCAGGATCGAAGAAGGGTATCGATTTGCGCGGCGGCCACGGGCCTTTCTTCAGGCCGACGCAGCAACTCGTCAAAGGATCGATCTTCGACACGATCGGATTCGACATCGAAGGCGCGACGATCCTCGATCTCTTCGCCGGCTCGGGCGCCATCGGGATCGAGGCGCTGAGCAGGGGGGCCGCGCGGGCGACGTTCATCGAGCAGGATCATCGGAGTCTCAAGGCGCTCCGCACGAATATCGAACGATGCGGCTTCGGACCGTCGGTCGCGGAAGTTCGGATCGGAGACGCTCTTCGATACATCGAGCGCGCCGCCGGGGGGGGCGTCTTCTTCGACGTGATCTTCGCCGATCCTCCGTACGCGGCGAAAACCGCCGCGCAGCGGGTCGTCGACGTCGCGGCGGCGGCGAGCGTCGCGCTCTGCCGCATGCTCGTCATCGAGCACGGGAACCCCGTCTTCGCGAAGGAAGGCGGCTCTCTCGAGCTCGCCAAAGCGCGGCGATTCGGTCAGACGACGGTTTCGTACTTTCAGTACCGGAAGGAGGTCGCGAGCGGTGAAGGGAAAGATCGCGCTCTACCCGGGGACGTTTGACCCGGTGACGAACGGCCACGTCGATCTCGTGAGGCGCGCGGCGAAGATCTTCGATCGGGTGATTGTCGCGGTGGCGCGCGGCATCCACAAGAACCCGTTTCTCACGCTCGAACAGAGGCGCCAGCTCGTCGGCGAAGCGGTCGAGGGAATCGACGGCGTCGAGGTGGTGTCGTTCGACGGTCTCCTCGTCGAGGAATTTCGCGCGCGCAAGGTCGACGTCGTGATACGGGGCCTCAGGGCGGTCTCCGATTTCGAGTATGAGCTCATGATCGCGCTCATCAACCGCAAGCTCGACCCCGAGTTCGAAACCGTATTTCTCATGCCGAGCGAGCAGTATATCTATCTTCACAGCTCGCTCGTGAAGGAGATCTACCTGCTCGGCGGCGAGATCGGCTGTCTCGTCCCGCCGAGCGTTCCGCAGAGACTCAAGGAATGGGGTATCAAATAGATCGTTACAAGGAGGATCGAAGGTGGCAGAAGTTATCAGCAAGCGATCGCGCAGTCTCGAGCCGTCGCTCACCCTGAGCCTGACGGCCAAGGCGAAGGAGCTCAAGGCAAAGGGCGAGAACGTCGTCGCGCTCACCGCGGGGGAACCCGATTTCGACACCCCCGAAGTGATCAAGCAGGCCGCGATCGAGGCGATCAAGCGCGGCGAAACGAAATATACGGCGGGCGAGGGGATCGCGCCGCTGCGCAAGGCGGTCGCCGAGATGTACTCGGAGAAGCTCGGGGTTCCGTACACGGCGGCTGAGGTCGTCATCTCGCACGGCGCGAAGCATTCGATCTACAACGCCCTTTTCGCGCTGACCGACCCCGGCGACGAGGTGCTCATCCTCTCTCCCTACTGGACGAGCTATCCGGATATGGTCAAGATTCTCGGCGGGAAGCCCCGGATCGTGGAACTCTCGAAAAAAACCGATTACAAGCTCACGCCCGAGATATTCCGGAAACAGCTCTCGCGCAAGAAGAAACCCAAGGCGCTCCTCTTCAATTCGCCGTCGAACCCGGCGAGCATCGTCTACCGGCGGGAGGAGATCGAGGCGATCGCGAAGATCGTTCTCGAATCAGGCATCGCGCTCATCAGCGACGAGATCTACGAGTTTCTCACCTTCAGCGGATCGGAGCACTTCTCTCCCGTGACGCTCGTTCCGCAGATCAAGGACCAAACCGTCGTCATCACCGGCGTGTCGAAGAGCTACGCGATGACGGGGTGGAGAGTGGGCTTCGCCCTCGCCGAGAAGGATTGCGCGTATCGGATGGGCGCCTTCCAGGCGCACGCGACCGGTTGCCCGAATTCGATTTCGCAATGGGCGGCGCTCGAGGCGGTCCTGAAGGGGGCGGAAGATCGGGAGATGATGCGCGTCGAGTTCGAGAAGAGGAAGGATCTCTTCGGCAAGCGTCTCGCGCGAATCCCTTCGATCTGGTATCCCGAGCCGGGAGGGGCTTTCTATTATCTCGTCGACGTGTCGAAGCTCTACAAGAAATGCAACGTGAAGGACAGCTTCGGATTCTGCGACAAGCTCCTCGCCGAGCAGGGACTCGTCGTCATACCGGGGGGGGCGTTCGGCTGCGACAAGATGATACGCTTCTCCTTCGCCGCCTCGGAGAACGAGATCAACCGGGCCCTCGACCGGTTCGAGAATTTCGTCAAGAAATACTCGGGCTGACGAGAGCGGGGCGGAGGCCGCAGTGACCGGCGATCGACGCGGAGATATCAGGGGGTTTGCGCGCTCGCTGCGCGGCGTGCCGGTGCACACGGGGGCTCGTTACCTGCTTGCGTACGGTTTCGACGCCACGGGAACGAGGGGACGGGCCGGGGGAGTCGCGTTTCCCGGAAATCATGACGATCTCGCGCGGCTTGTCCGCGAAGCTTCGAAACGGGGGATCGCCGTCGTCCCGCGCGGGGCGGGGTCCGGTTTCTCGGGAGGATCCGTTCCTCTCGATGGCGCGCTCGTGATATCGACGGAGAAGATGCATCGCGTGCTTCGCTTCGACGCGGGCGCGGAAGAGGTCGAAGTCGAGAGCGGCGTCGTCAACAAGGACCTTCAGGACTATCTGGCCCGCGAGCGGTATTTCTATCCTCCCGATCCGGCGAGCCTCAATTTCTCGACGATCGGCGGAAACGTCGCCGAAAACGCGGGAGGGCCCCGGGCGTTCAAGTACGGGGTGACGCGCCGATACGTGCGATCGCTCACGTGGATCACCTCCGACGGCGAGACCGTTCGGGACGCTTCTCCGGAAGGCGCGTCCGCCGCCGTCGTCGGATCGGAGGGAACGCTCGGCGTCATCTATTCGGTCCGTCTCGGCGTCCTGCCGCTTCCCGATGCGTTTCGGACCGTCCTTCTCGAGGTTCCTCCGGGCACGGGAGCGTTCGCGTTCGCCGGGTCGCTGCTCGCGGCGGGGCTCACGCCGAGCGTTCTCGAATACCTCGACGCGAAAACGATGCAATGCGTCGGCGAATACTGCTGCTTCGGCGGTCTCGGGAGGGACTCGAATTACCTCTTCGTGGAGATCGACGGTTCGTTCGAAGAAGCGGACGCCCAGCGGTCCCTTCTCGCGGAGTGCGCGGCGAAAGCGGGGATCGTTATGAGACCGGCGCGAAACGAAGCGGAGCGCGAGCTCCTCTGGAAGGTGCGTCGGTCGGTGAGCCCGAGCCTCGCGCGGCGCGGCGCGACGAAGGTGAACGAGGACGTGTCGCTCCCCCTCGGGGCGCTCGAGGAGGGGGCGCGATTCATTCACGCCCTTGCCGGCGAGCTCGATCTCGATTGCTACATCTTCGGGCACGCGGGTGACGGGAATCTGCACGTGAACATAATGACCGACAGGCGCCGGTGGGAAGAGATGGTGCGCGTCGCGAGCTTCGTCGAGAGGCTCTTCGCCCGCGTCGTCGAGCTCGGAGGCACCCTGAGCGGCGAGCACGGGATCGGGCTCACGAAGAGCCCGTATCTGAGCATGATTTTCACGCCGGAAGAGATGAATCTGGCCCGGGAGCTCAAGAGAGCGATGGACCCGCGCGGGATCCTGAATCCGGGAAAGTACTTCATGATGGGCGGGTGACGGCGATGGCGCCGGACATTCCCGCTCCGAGCCCGGTCGCAGGGCTCCAATGGGCTCATCCGCGGGAATGTCCGCGCCTGCACCGTGAGCGGGTGGTGCTGGTGGGGTCCCGTATTAGCACCTGTAGCGGGTGGCGGCGAGGGGGTCCCCGCCCGCTGCGCAGCGAGCCTTGCTCGCGTGCACGGGCGGGGTGCAATCGCCGACAGGACCCGCGTTACGAACGGGCGCGCGCCGCGCTCGAGAACGGAGCACGATGTTCATCGATCGAGTGACGAT
>JBFYZM010000096.1:0-3953 GCA_041309505.1 Candidatus Krumholzibacteriota bacterium | reverse complement strand
GGATAATCGACGAGGAGATCGGAGCCGAGGCTCGAGACGACGAGAGGGCGAAAGCCGCTCCGCGCCGCGACGAATCCGTACCCGCCGAGATAGAGAGCGTTCACGAGATCCGGTCGAAAGCGTCCGAGCTCCCGCCGCAGGGGGCCGAGCGCCGAGAGATAGCCGAGGAGCTTCGTCGGGAAGCGACTTTTCAGCCTTCGCGCGGGTACGAGGCATCCGTCGACGCTCTCGAACGACAGGAGCAGCGTTTCGTGACCGCGTTCGTGGAAATATCCCGCCCAGCGCCTCACATGATTGAGCGAACCGTCTCCGAGAAACGCGATGCGCATGTTTCGCTCCTTTGTGCCGGTGCGCGGAACACGGTCGTGCGGCTCGAAATATATCACAACGCTGGACAATTTTGTTGAAGAATCGAGCGGCCTGATTCAGAATCGGCCTGTGCGCGCCGACGGATAGCGGCATCGTGAGCGCGCGGACCGGCTCGCACCCGCATACGATTCAACATTCAATCGAGGAGGCCCGCCGATGTTCGGGAATATCGGAATCGCGAAGAATCTCCCGGTCCTGTGTCTCGTCGCTCTCGTCGCGTCGGCGCCGTTCTCGCCGAACGCCCAGGCGTTCCAGGCGTCGAAAGAGAGACCGGTGCATACCTATTCGATCGTCGCCCGCGATTCGGTGACGGGAGACATGGGCGTGGCGGTGCAGTCGCACTGGTTCTCGGTCGGGCCGGTCGTGCCCTGGGTGCGTGCCGGCGTGGGCGCCGTGGCGACGCAGAGCCTCGTTCTCGTGTCGTATGGCCCGCTCGGCCTCGATCTCATGGACGAGGGGATGAGCGCGCCGGAGGCGCTCTTGAAGCTCGTCGAGGAGGACGCGCATTCCGCCGTGCGGCAGGTGGCGATGGTGGACGTCGAAGGGAACGCGGCGGCGCACACGGGGGACTCCTGCATCGCGTTCGCCTCGCACCATACGGGCAGCGGCTACTCGGTCCAGGCGAATATGATGCTCACCGACAGGGTCGTACCCGCCATGGCACAGGCGTACGAGACGGCCGAGGGGGATCTCGCCGACCGCATGCTCGCCGCTCTCGAGGCCGCTCAGCAGGCCGGAGGCGACATCAGGGGGAGCCAGTCCGCGGCGATCCTCATCGTGCGGGGGACGGCGAGCGACGAGCCGTGGTCGGACGTCGTGATGGATCTGCGCGTCGAGGACGATCCGCGGCCCCTCGACGAGCTCGCGCGCCTCGTCAAGCTGCAGCGCGCCTACGAGTACGAAAACCTCGGAGACGAGGCGATGGCGGAAGGGAGCCTGAAGGACGCGATGGAGGCGTACGGGGAAGCGGCGAAGCTCGCGCCCGACAACCTCGAGATCGCGTTCTGGCAGGGCGTATCTCTCGTCAACGTCGGCCGGGACGACGAGGGAGTGAAGATCCTCAAGTCGGTCGTCGAGAGGGACGCGAACTGGAAGGAGCTGCTGAAAAGGCTCCCGCGCGCGGGGCTCCTCACGGCGGACAAGGCGCGGCTCGAGAAAATATTGACTGCCCTTTAATATCCGCGCCATTTCTGGTATAATCTATCCGCGGTTGAATCCCCAAGCTTTCAAGAAGCATACAGGGGGTGTGGGATATGCGTATCGTTCTCATGCTTCTCGCGATTCTCCTGGTCGCGTCTGCCGTGGGCGCGCAGTACTGCGATTGCTACAGCACGGCGGGGGTGAGCTGTCCGAATATGCGCATCACCGTCTGCCCGCGCGGCGATTTCGAGCAGATACGAAACGGCTGCGGCGGCACGGACGGTTATATCTGGGTAGAGGTGCGAGATTGCGCCAATCAGCCCATTCCCGGCATTCCCTGGACCGATTACTGGATGAACGCGTGCAACGTGGCGCAGACCCTCTCCCTGTGCGTCGAGGCGATCTCGGCCGATTCGCTGACCGGCATGAACGGCCGAACGACCTTTTCCGGCATCTTCAGAGCGGGGGGGTGCGTGCTGACCGGAGGCCTCTACATAGCGGTTCAGGGCAAGGTACTCAAAGGCCCCTATCCTTCTTGCTCGGGGAATATCTGTCTTCCCGTCGTCGTCAAGGGTCCCGACCTCACGGGATCTTCCGGCAAGCCTGACGGCGTCATCAACCTGTCAGACCTTATCCCCTTCGGCACGAGCTACAACAAGAACCTGGGCGGCGGCGGTTACAACGCCTGCTGCGACTACAACGACGACGACAAATGCAACCTGAGCGATTTCGCGTTCTTCGGCCAGCATTATCAGCACTCGTGCATGTGACGTGATGCCGTTAGCCGGTGTCGAAAAGCCCCTGAAGCACCCCTGGGAAGGGAATACGTGGGCATCATGCGTGAAACGTTATCGTCGATCGTCGCGGTGTTCGCATGCCTCATGCTTCTCGGAATGGCCGCGGCGTTTATGATCCCCCCGGGCGCGCGGGCCAACGGTATGGATGCTTGCCTTACCACGGTCGGTCTGAGCTGCCCGAGCATGAAAATCAGCGTATGTCCGGGAGGCGATTATGAAATGATCAAGAATGGGTGCGGGGGCGCCCACGATTACATATGGGTCGATGTCCGCGATAAATCCAACTGGCCTATTGCCGGCATTCCATACACGGACTTCTGGATCAATGCATGCGACCCGACTCACCAGCTCTCTCTCTGCGCGGCGCCGATTATCGCCGATTCGGTCACCGGCGCGAACGGACGAACGACCATCTCGGGTGTCCTCAGGGTGGGCGGGTGCGCTCTCAGCGGTGGGATCTGGATAGCGGTTCAGGGCCAAATAATCCATGGCCCCCAGTATCCCTATTGCAATCAGCTAAGATGTCTTCCCATCGTCGTCAAGAGCCCCGACACCACGGGGCCGGGAGGGCATCCCGACGGCATCGTCAATCTTTCCGACCTCGTGCCATTCGGCTTCAGTTATAACAAGAACCTCGGGCGTGCCGGTTTCAACGCCTGCTGCGACTATAACGACGACGACAAGTGCAATCTGAGCGATTTCGCGTTCTTCGGGACTCACTATCAGCACCGGTGTATGTAACGTGATGACGGGTCTTTTTTTTGAATCCTCGGCAAACAAAATCCGCCTCGAGGTGTATGTATAAGAGCGAAGAGATATTGAAGCCGGACGATTCGGATCTGGCGATTCGGGGTCACGCGGGAGATCGTAAGGCTCTCGAAGAGCTCTTCGGGCGCCATGAAAAGGGTCTGTACAGCTTCGTGAACAGGCTTGTCGGGGGAGTTGCAGACCCTGCGGACGTCTATCAAGACGTGGTGACCAGGGCGATCGAGAATCTCGGTCGTTTCAATCCGAAGCTGAGCTTCGGGACGTGGCTTTTCACCCTCGCGGCGAATCACTGCAAGAACATACTGCGTTCGAGGGAGCAGCGGGGCAAGTTTCACATGCCGTCGATGAAGCGACGCAGCGACGATTCGGAAGAGGATATCTTGGAGAGCGCGCCTGACAGGGCTCCCGGCCCCGATCGGAAGACGGAGAGCGCCGAGTTTGTCGACGCGCTCGAACGCGAGCTCAGGAACCTTCCGCGATTGCAGCGGGAGGTATTTGTTCTGCGCGAGTTCAGCGACTTTTCCTTCAAAGAGATCGCCGCGATACTCAAGATCCCCGAGGCGACGGCCCGTTCGCGGATGTTCCTCGCTGTCGAGCATCTCCGCGTGCGGCTCAGGGCGTTTTCCGGCGCCGCGCCCGCCTCATCCGCGCGGCCGGAGCGTGCGCAATGACGAAAGGCCGGGGCGAGATGTTCAAGGAATGGTTCGGCGGGAAGAGAGAACGCGCGGAGCGGGAATCGCACGAGAAGCCCGAATGCGTCGCGATCCGCGCGGAGATAATGATGGCGGTGTACGCGGAAGCGGACGCCGCCATCGAATCCGCATCCGTTCACCTCGAGAAATGCGAATCGTGCCGCGCGTGGGAAGCCGATATCAGAGA
>JBFYZM010000095.1:0-15005 GCA_041309505.1 Candidatus Krumholzibacteriota bacterium | reverse complement strand
ATATCCGTCGCCGCGGCGCTCGTGGCGCTCTCGTTCATTCTGTATCGAAGGACGTTCCCGCCCCTTCCCTTCGCCCGGCGCGCGCTCCTCGCCGCGATGAGGGTCGGGGCGTTCGTTCTCCTCGCTCTTCTCCTCATCAATCCCGTGCTCGTCTCGAAAAGGACTGAAATCAGAAAGCCGCTCGTGCTCATCCTTCTCGATCGCTCCCGCAGCATGGAAATAAGGGATTCATCGGGAAAACCGAGATTCGACGACGCGTTCGAGCGGCTCGCGCCTTTTCGCGCCGCTCTCGAGAGCGCGAAAGCGGAGGTCGAGGTCGTTCCCTTCGCGGACGCGCTTTCGAGCTCTCCTCTCCGGGCCGACAGCGCGGTCAGGGCCGACGGGGAGGGCACGGACATCTGGGGGGCTCTCGCAACCGCGCAGAGAAGGTACCGTTCCCGGAATCTCGCCGCAATCGTGCTTTTCACCGACGGTCGCGTCACGCGCGGGATGGTCTCGTCGGGCGAACGCGTCGCGGCGCCGGTCTATGCGATCGGGTTCGGCGATACGCTCGCGGCGGCCGACCTCTCCATCGACGAAATCGCGGCGGATCGGGTCGCCTACCGCGGAACGAAGGTTCCCGTCGAGGCGACGATCCGCGCCGCGGGTTTCAAGGGCGCAACGATCGTCGTGCGCCTTCTCGAGGGGGAACGGATCAAGGACAGCGCGAATTGTTCCGTGAAGAAGGATGACGAGATCATCAGCGTTTCCCTCGACTATGCGGCGGATGCGGAAGGAGAACGCCGGCTCTCGGTGGAAGTGCTGCCCGTCGCGGGGGAGGAGCACCGGGAAAACAACGTCGAATCGTTCAGGCTCGACGTCCTCAAGGACAAGGTGCGGATTCTCTACATCGATCAATATCCGGACTGGAACATGACGTTCGTTCGGGATCTCGTCAAGAGCTCGAAACGGCTCGAGGTGGAAACCGTTTCATGGAAAACGGACAGGGGCTTCGCGATCGATCCCGGGAACGCGCCGTGGACGTTCCCCACCGGCGCGGCGGGGATCGGGAGGTACGACCTCGTGATCGTCTCGGACGACGCGAAGCTCTTCAACGCCCGGCCGAACGCGGAAGCTCTTGACGCCTTCGTCAAATCGGGAGGAAGCGTTCTCTTCGTCGCGGACGAGAATTCACCCCTCGCGCGAGCCGGGTCGTTCGATCTTCTTCAGCCGCTATTGAGCCTCAGGCGCGTGTCCGATCCGCGGATCGAGTACGCGGAGAGCTTCGCCCGGGTTTCGGCGGAGGGAGCCGGCGACGCAATCGCTTCGAGCCTCGCCGAGGACGGGGGGCTCGACGCTATGCCGCCGCTCCCGGCGAGAATCGCGGGGCTCGCGGCGGCGTCGGGATCGCGGATACCGCTCGTTCTCGAGGATCGCGGAGGGAGGACGCCCTTTCTCGTCCTCGGGCGGTCCGGCGAGGGGCTCTCGGGCGCCATCCTCGGTTTTCCGCTCTGGAGATGGAAGCTCGCCGGCGAGGAGGGGCGGAGGATCTACGAATCGTTTTTCGGCGGACTCGTGCAGAGCCTGGCCGAGGGCGCGGGCGCGCCCGCGCTCGCGGTCGATCCGGACCGGACCGTCTATCGCACCGGGGATCGCGTGAGGCTCATCGCATTCATCGGGAGCAGACGCCCTCCCGAAGGGATACGGGGAGAGGTTCGAAGAAAAGGGGAGAGCGGCGACGTTCCCGTGGGCGCCGTCGCCTTCGAGCCCGATCCGAAGCGGCGGGGATACTACCGCGCGGCGCTCGATCCGCTGCCTGCCGGCGAATATGCCGTGACGGCTTCCGAGGTGACCGGTTCCGGGAATGGAATTTCCGCGGCGACCTCTTTTTCCGTCGCGGGCGTATCCGTGGAGCTGCTCGATCCGTCGCGGAATACGCCTCTCCTCGAGAGGATCGCGAAGGACACCGGTGGATCCTATCTCGAGGGCGCCGGGCTCGACTCGCTCGCCCGGCGATTGAATCTCTCCGAACAGCGCGTCGAACGGAGGGATACACGCGAGATTCGGGGGAACGCCGCGATTCTCGCGGGCATCATCCTGTTCCTCGGAATCGAATGGATATCGAGGAAGGCATGGGGACTCGTATGAGAGCTCTCGTGAACGTTTCGATGCTCGTCGCGGGTCTGCTTTCGGCGCTCGCGGCATTCTCCGCATCCGGAGCGGCGCCCCCCGGGCGAGGGTCCGGAAACGCCGTGCGGGGGGACGCCGCGGCGCTCGCGATCTACCGGGACATGCACGCGGCGATGCGCGATGCGCGCTCGCTCTCCTTCGAGAGCGAGTACGTCCGGGAGATCGGCGGGAAGGAAATCGGCCGATCGAGCTATCGGCTTTCGCTCGCCAAGCCGAACTGCGCTCGGCTCGAATCGAAGAGCGAGGACGGAACGAAATCAGGCGTCATCATCCTCGACGGCCGGCAGATGTGGATCTATTGGCCGGACGGGAGACCCTATATCCACGAGAGCGATTCCGCGGCGAACGCGCGCGACGCCGGGAAGTCGTATCTCCGGAAGGACGCGAAGAAAGGCGATCATTCGATCGCGCGCGAAACGAGCGTTCTCGGCACAGGGATGTCGATGACGATCCTCGATCCGAGCATCTTCCACGGAAGCCCCGATCTCATGGACGCGCTTCTCGAAAGCGTGAGGAGCGCCGGGTCGGTCAACGCGGACGGCGAAGTGTGCGATATCATAGAGGCGAGCTATATGAAGGGCCAGCGGACGAGGGTGTTCTGGATCGCGAGACGCGACCGCCTGCCCCGGATGCTCGAAGAAACCGTGAGAGGGAAGCGCGATATCGTCGTGCGCGAGCGTTGGCGCAACGTCGTCGTCAACGGCGCGATCTCGAAGGATCGATTCACGTGGAGGCCTCCCGCCGGATGGGAGGAGTACCGGCTGCAATCGCTCGACGACGGTCTTCTGAAGCCGGGGAGCGAAGCGCCCGATTTCGATCTCGTCCTTCTCGACGGCTCGCGATTCCGGCTGTCGGAGCATCGCGGCAAGGTCGTCTGGCTCTCGTTCTGGCGGCTCAGCTGCCTGCCGTGCCGCAAGGAGCTTCCCCAGCTGCAGAGCCTTCAGGAAAGATACGCGGGAGAGGGGCTCGTGGTGCTCGGCTTCAACTTCGCTGACGGCGGCGAACCGGTGGAGAAATTTCTTCGCGAGAAATCGATACGGTTCCCGAACGTCGTCGATACGACGGCCGCGGCGCGGGAAGTGTTCCACGAGGCATATCAAACGGCGAAGGGGCAGAGCGCCCTGCCGCTCAATTACATCATAGATATCCGGGGCCGGATCGCCGACGGATGGTACGGCTACGAGAAAGGGAGCAACCGGGGGGAAGAGACGCTCCGGAGGCTGGGATTGACCAGATGACCGAATTCTAATGGGGAGGAATTTTTCTGTTGAAATAATCCGCGACCCCGTGGTATAGTGCCTTCGGCTCAGGGATGTGGTGGTGGATGATGCGGCGGTGGAGCCTTTTTTATTTTCATTCATTCGGCGCTCTCGTTGCGGGCGTATTCATCGAAATCATTTTCGCGCATTCGTGCACGGCCGGCGTCGTCATCAACGAAGTCTATTACGATCACCCGGGTGTGGACGAGGGTTGGGAGTTCGTCGAGATTCACAATCCCGATACTTGCCCTCACGCGCTTTCGGGCTGGTTCCTGGAGGTTCTCGACGGGAAGACCGGAACGGGGAAAATCGTATGGGCGGCACCGTCCGACGCGCTCATCGGGCCTGGCGACTTTTTCTGTGTCGCCGGAATCGCCCGCGCCCCTTCCCCCGGATTTCTGCTCAAGGGGACGCTCGGAAACGGCCCCGACGCGGTGCGGCTTGTTTCCCCTTCGGGCGTCGCCGATCTCGTCGGATACGGCGCATGCGCGTCGAGTGATCTCTATGAAACGGCCCCGGCCCCCGACGTTTCGGCGGGCGCGAGCCTCGCGCGAAAACCGGACGGCGTCGACAGCGACAGGAACGACGCCGACTTCGTCTCCGCCTCCCCGTCACCCGGGCGAAGGAATTTCTTCCGGCTCGATATCGGCATCGGGCCGGGCGGCGAGACAGTCCTTCCGTGCCGGGGAACGCCCTTTTCCCTGAAGTTGAGAATCGCGAACTGCGGCCTCGAGCCGATGCGGAGCCGTGTTTCCGTTCTGGCCGAGGCGAGAGAGTCCGGTTTCGTCGCATCGTCCGGCAAGGCGGAGCGAACTCTCGATCTCGCGCCTTCGTCCGTCGATTCGATCGAGCTCGCGCTGGCGGGGCCGCAATCGTTACGCTTCGAGGTCCGGGCATATCTCGACGGCGCTCCCGACGAAAACCCCGCGAACGACACGATCTCCGTATCGCTCGGCGCGTCTCCGGGAGCGATCGTCATAAACGAAATCATGTATCGCCCCGAAAAAGAGATGAGCGAGTGGGTCGAGATCGTGAACGTCTCCCACGCGGACTGCAACCTCGGAGGATGGGCGCTCTGTGACGCGACCGGGTCGAAGCGGCTCGTTTCCTCGGCGGACATGATTCTACCGCCCGGGGGATTCTCGATACTGGCGAGGGATTCGGCGTCTTTCGCGCGCGAGTTTCCCGCCTGCGAGGCGCCGGTGCGCGTCATCGAGGGAGGCTGGCCCGCCCTGAACGATACGGACAAGGGGGATCGGGCGGACGCCGTCGCGCTTTTCGACGAGTCGGGCGTTCTCGTGGAGAGGGTCTCGTATCGCGACCTGCTCGGAGCCGAGCGCGGAAGAAGCATCGAGCGCGTTTCGACCGGATTCTGCAGCGATCGCGCCGGAGGGATCTGGCACCGTTCGACCGCGCGCCTCCGTGCGACTCCGGGGCGGGAGAACTCGACCCGCGTCGATCGGCCTCCCCGTTCGGGGGGGCTCTCCGTTTCACCCAATCCGTTCTGCCCGCGGCGCGACGGCCAAGTCTCGGTGACGGGAAAACGCGACGGGGGTGAATCGGGCTTCTTCATGAGGATATTCGACCGCGAAGGGTACGAGCTGCGGCGTGTTTTCGGCGAATGCGGAGGAGCGGACGTTTTCTCATGCCGGTGGGACGGTCGATCGACCGGAGGCGTCCTCGCGCGGACCGGGCTCTATATCTGTCTCGTCGAGTATATCGGATCGGAAGGAGCGGTATGCAGAAAGGAAAAGACGTGTATCGTCGTGGCGGGGGACTAGGGGTAGTGTCCGGTTCGATCGCGCTGATATGCGTTCTGTGGCTCGCGGTCCCCGCGAATGCGGCCGTGCCGGTCGCGGCTGCGGCGGATTCGAGCTTCTCGGAATGCCCCGCGCGTCTGCTCGCCGCCTGTCCGCGGGGAGTCGCGTCCGGAATCGTCTTCTTCGGGAGCGGCGCGAGCGCGAGAAGGCGCGCTGGATTCCACGCCTCCGCCGCGAACCCGTATATGCTCGAAGGTGTCGTCTCCTCGGATCTTCTCTCCGGAATAGACGAGGAATCGTTTTCGGCATGGTTCGATTGGCGCCGTCTCGCTCATGCGCTCTACCGGGAGGACCGTGTCGCCGCGGCGATAGGGATTCGATGTCCCTTCATCGAAGGGCTTCGGCTCTATGCGATTCCGGCGTTCGAAAGACGCGCCGCGCGGGGATTCGACGCCCGGACGCGCCGCGCGTTGTCGCTCGCCGTCTCGTACGATTGCCGGAGAAGCCTGTGCGTCGGGTACGCATGCATCGCGTCCGGGAGCGACGATCCGGGAGCGCCGAATACCCGGGCCTTTCTGTTCCTGCGCGCCGGATCTTTCGTGCTCGCCGTCGACAGGGCGGTCTCCGGAGCGCGCGGAACGGACGCTCAGTGCGCGCTCGAAGCGTGGCTCGGAGACAGATGCGCAATCGTATCCGGGTACCGGTGGAAAACCGGCGAGCTGTCGAGCGGGCTTGTCGTCAGGGTCTCGCGGGCGATGCTGGACTTCTCGTGGAACCGGAATCCGGCCCTGGGCGGCACGATAACGGCCGGAGTGGGGAGGTTGTGGGAATGGTGAAAATCGTAGCTCGTCTGTGGGTGGTCCTTTCGATCGTGTCATGCGGGGCCGCGCGTCGTCCGGCGGATGGTTTCGAGATTCCGGAGCCGGGGAGCGGAGCCGTCGACGAGATTGTTCGGAGGGGAAGCGAGGATCCGGATTGTGCCCGGAAGGAGTTCGAGATCGCCGAAGGCCGCGATCATCTCGATCTTGAGATTGACCGCCCCGTTCGCGCGACCTGCAGATTGACGGAAGGGATGATCTCCATTCCGGGCAAAGAGAAATCGGATGCATATCTGGATCTCGGCGCCGGGCGATGGAAAGTGCTCTTCCGCGGCAGGCGAACGGATGGCGCGGAGGGCGCGAATTCCTGGTATTTGTCCGGAAGCGCCTCTTCGGGCGCCGTGCGGCTCCACGGGGGCAGTTTCGTGCCCGACTACGCGCTCGGGCTGGTCTTCGGCGCCTCGGGGGGATCATCCCTTTCTTCGAGCGCGTTTCCGTTTCGCAGCCCGCGCCGGATCGCCGGCACGACTTCATTCTTCCTGCAGACGCTTCACGGCGCCGCCGCGGAGATTCGCTATCGAAACGTATATGCGGCGATCTTCGAAGGGCGGCCGGCGGTTTATGGCCCGAACGGTCAGGAAACGGGAGAGCGCCGGGTTTCAGGCGCGCGAATCGAGGCGAGGCGCGGCGGCGCCGAGATCGGGTTCTCGGGATCGACCGGTATATCCGGATCCGGGAGATACGTCTGCGCGATCGACGGGCGATGGAGATCGGATCGTCTGAACGCCGGTATCGAGATAGGATTCGACGGTTCGGGGGAGCCGAGCCTGCTCTCGGGCTTTTCATACAGGGTTTCGGGAACGCGAGCCGCACTCTTTCTCTATGCCGTCTCGCCGGGGTGTGCCGGATTCTTCGGCTCGGTGAACGGCAGAGCGCCGGGGAGCAGCTCGTCGCTCGGCGGGGCCGCCGCCGTCGCCGAACGCGAGGTCTTTCGGCGCGTTCGAGCGAGAGCGTCGATCGATCGGTACGAGCGCGCCGACGGCTTTCACGAAACGGTCCGCCGGACGACGAGGCTCGAGGTCGAGCGCCGCGGGAAAAAGAGCTCTCTGAGGCTCACCTGGATCGATGCGGGGGAGGAACGGCGGGACGTCGTCCCGTACCCCCCCGCGGGAGATATCGGGCTCGATTGGTCGCGTTCTCTCGGCTTTCAATCGGAATGGCGCGTCGATCGAAGAAGGAGCGTCGGCCTGGCTCTGAAAAGGGTCCGGGAGGCGGATGGCCTGGGCTGGCTCGCTGCGCCGGTCCTTCGCGCCGATCTCTTCCGGGCCCGATTGAGGGTGACGGCGTCGTTTGCGGCTTACAGAGCCGTGTACGGGCATCCGGCCTGCTACTTCTACGAGCCTTCGCTTCGAGGGAGCTACCCCATGCGTCTCGCTTCGCGCGACACCGAAACGGCTACGCTATTAATTAGTATGTATATCAAGCGGTTGGAGTTATTTATTCATGTAACGCTGGAAGATGAAAGGGCGCCGGAAATCTCCCTGCAGGCCTCCGCCGGTCTATGATCGCCTCTCCATGGGCTCATCCCGAAACAAATTGGAATCATTCATGCAAAGAGAGATGTCATGGTGGATTCCGTTCGCACAATCGTATATGACGACAAGACCTATGGCCGAAAGGTAGTCACCTTTCCGCCGGAGATGCCCTTTCTGGAGCACCTCAACGAGCTGCTTTACTCGAAGCCGACCGGAGAAAGCAGGGACGGTCTTCTCAAGATCGCCTCCATGGAGCATGCCTTTCAACAGGCGGATGCGCTCGGCGAGTACCTCGCCACGTCGAGCGAACCTCATAAGGAGATACTGCGAATAGCCGCCCTCGCCGCCGAGGGCGAAGGCGCGGGGCTCAAGCTGCTCTATGCCGCGCTCCTCGCGCTCCCGCCGGCCGAAATGATGGTGACGGAGCTCGTCGAATTCAGGAACGTGAAGCGTGTTATGGCGCGGATCGCCCTGAGGGAAAAGACGGGGGAGACGCTCAAGGAAAGCGAGGACTGGTTCAAGAAGAAGATCGTTCTTCTCTCGATCTCGCACCCCTTGCCCGGCTCCTCGGGCGCTCCGGACGGCGAGCCCTGGCTCGGCTGGAACGACGGCGTGAGGCGGGCGATCGCCGACCCCGACAGGCGCTGGGACAAGGCGATCATGGAACGCGCAAAGGCGGAGCTCGAAGCGCGCGACCTGCGAATCAAGACCGCGCTCGCCGCGATCAATTTCATGGGCAAGGAACGTTCGACCATCTACCTGATCGCCCAGGCGGAGGAAACGAAGTGGCGGATGCAGGCGCTCGAGGGCGCCTACCAGCGTTACGGGGAGGCCACGCTCCTTATCAGGCAGAAGCTCGGGGAGAAGTGGGATCAAGCGGTCGTCGAGCTCCGAAAAACTCCGGCGGGATCCGCCCTCGCCGATCTTTTCGATATGCAGCTCGCGCGAGTGCACCCGTTTCCCCATCTGAAGATCGGCACCGCGATCATCCGGGCTCTTCTCATGCACCCGCTTCTTCTTCGAATCCAGAGGAAACCGGATTACCTGAGCTGTCTCGCGATTTTCGTCGATCACGCGGGGCAGGGCATCCTCGAGATTCTCCTGCACAAGCTCGCCGCGGTGAACATCCTCAAGATGCTTCTCGATCTTCCCGGTTTCGATCTCAGCCACAAGGTTCTCACCGTCGACGTCAAGCGGGTTCCGCCCGCGCATTTCATCGACATCGACCAGATTCCCCGGGACGTGGACTGGACGAATATTCACAAGGAACAGGTGGTGAGCTACCGGACTCTCGTGATGACCTATCTCGACAACGACAACTTCATTTTCGAGCTCCTGAACAATCCCCGCATTCTCGCGCAGCCCGGCATCATCGCGCTCATCTCGCTGAGATCCCGCTCGATGCGGATTCTCTCCATCATCGCGAACAGACGGGATCTCTATACGGGCTACGCCAATAAGGAAGTGCCGGTGAACCTCTTGCAGAATCCCGGGAAGGTGCCGGTCTCGGCTCTCCGCAAGTTTATTCACGTGCGATTCGTCGACAAGGCGACGCTCGCTCGCTTTGCGGGGAAAGGCAGCACGATTCGCGACGAGGTGCGCCGGGAAATCCAGCATTACCTCGGAAGCCTCAGCTAAGCGCGCATCGATCGCCCCACCGCCTCGAAGCCGTAACTCGTTGCGCGTGAACCGTTCCAGTCCATTTCCCCCCCGTATTCCATTGACAAAGGGGATTTCTCATCCTAATATAGATATTGTTCAATTATTGAGAGATTGGCCATATACGTGGAGTTCTGAGGAGGAGAGATGTTCGCTGAACGGATGAGCAGACTCGGTACGGAGACCGCCTTCGAGGTGCTGGCCCGCGCGAAGGCCATGGAGGCGGAGGGCAGGGACATGGTTCATCTCGAAATCGGCGAGCCCGATTTCGATACGCCGCCGAATATCGTGAAGGCCGCGATCAACGCGCTCAAGTCGGGATTCACGCATTACGGGCCTTCAGCGGGTATGCTCGATGCGCGAAAGGTATTCGCGGCGCATATCACGAAAGACCGCGGGGTGGAAGTGAAGCCGGAGAATATCGTCATCACGCCGGGCGCCAAGCCGATTCTCTTCTTCAGCATTCTCGCGCTCGTCGACGAAGGGGACGAGGTCATCTATCCGAATCCGGGATTTCCGATCTACGAGTCGGTCATCAACTTCGTCGGCGCGAAGCCGGTGCCGATCCCGCTGCGCGAGGAAAAGGGATTCTCCTTCGACGTCGACGAGCTTCGCGCGCTGGTGAACGAAAAGACGAAGCTCATCATCATCAACTCGCCGCAGAATCCGACGGGCGGCATTCTCACCAAGAAGGACATGAAAGCCGTCGCCGAGCTCGCCGACAAATATAACGCGTGGATTCTGAGCGACGAAGTGTACAGCAAGATCATCTACGAGGGGAAACACGTGAGCATCTACGATTTCCCCGAGGTGAAGGACCGCACCATCCTCCTCGAGGGGCATTCGAAGACCTATGCGATGACCGGATGGAGACTCGGATACGGCATCATGCCGCCGAAGCTCGCCGACGCGGTCGCGAGACTCCAGACCAACTCGAACTCCTGCACGGCGAGCTTCACGCAAATCGCCGGCATGGAAGCCCTGACGGGTTCCCAATCCAGATCGCGGAAGATGGTCAAGGAATTCAAGGCGCGCCGCGATCTCATCGTCGACGGCCTCAACTCGATCCCGGGCTTCACGTGCCTCAAGCCGAAGGGCGCCTTCTACGTGTTCCCGAACATCACGGGAACCGGCATGAAATCGAAGGAGCTCGAAGTGCACCTCCTCGAGAAGGCGGGCGTGGCGGGGCTCAGCGGCACGAGCTTCGGAAAATACGGCGAAGGGTACCTGCGGTTCTCCTACGCGAACTCTCAGGAGAACATCAAGAAAGCGCTCGAGAAGATCAGGAGCGTTCTGTAGGAACCGCGGCATAGACCGAGTACCCCCTGTTGAGGGCGGGAGCCTTCAACAGGGGACTCTTTTTTAGGGAGGTTACTTCTCGTGCGTGGCATGGACGTCGTCGCCCTCGGCGGAAACGCGATCATCCCGACGAAGGGAAGCGGAACGATCGAGGCCCAGCGCGAGCTCACGTCGATCTCGATGCGGCAGGTCGCCGAGCTCATCATTTCCGGACGGAAAGTGATTATAACGCACGGAAACGGCCCCATCGTGGGGAACATCCTCGAACGGAACGAGGCGGTGAAGGGCCGCATACCGCCGATGCCTCTCGACGTGTGCGGCGCCGATTCGCAGGGCGGGATCGGGTACATGATCCAGCAATCGCTCAGAAACGAGCTGAGCGTTCGCGGAGTCTACCGCGAGGTCGTCACGATCGTGTCGCAGGTCGTCGTCTCGGAAGAGGACGAGGCCTTCAAGCACCCGACGAAGCCCATCGGCGTTTTTTACGACAAGAAAGAAGCCGATAGACTGGCGGAGGAAAAGGGATACCGGATGATCATGGACGCGAATCGCGGATACCGCCGCGTCGTGCCCTCCCCGCGGCCCCTCGAGATCGTCGAGGCTGATATCATCGCGAAGCTGCTCAAGCTCGGCGTCGTCGTCATCGCGGCCGGCGGCGGCGGCATCCCGGTCGTGCGAAGCGGCAACGAGCTCGCCGGGATCGAGGCGGTCATCGACAAGGACCGCGCGGCCGCGGTCCTCGGCGAGATGATACAGGCCGAACGCCTCGTGATTCTCACGAGCGTATCCGAAGTGTACGTTCATTTCGGCGCGCCGGATCAGAAAGCGCTGCGCAGGATCAAGCTCGCCGAGATAAAGAAGCTCCACGAGGCAGGGGAATTTCCGACGGGAAGCATGGGTCCCAAGATCGAAGCCGCGATCGATTTTCTCGAATCGGGCGGAAAACGGGTCATCATCTCCGATGCCACCATGCTGCTCGACGCCTGCAAGGGAAACGTCGGCACGCACATTCTCCCCGACTGATTCGCGGAGCGTTTTTCCCCGACGCGGATTCGCATTCGCGGGCGTCGCGCTTCCGCGCCCGCGCCGGAGGTTCGCGTGAAGTGCGCTCTTCGCTATCACGACGGCGCCCTCGACGTCGATCTCGGAGAACGACGCGGCGTCTCGGTGGCGGGAAACGTCTATCCGCCGTCCCTTTCCGAGCCGAAGCGTTCGTTCGCGGAAGCCCTCGAAAAGCCGGTCGCCGCTCCGGCGCTTCGAAAGCTGATCCCGCGGTCCGGGGCAATATCGGTTCTGATCTCCGATTTCACCCGGGGAGGAATCGCGGGGTGGATGCTCGCCGGTCTCCTCGATTTTCTCGAAGCGAACGGGGCGGGGCCCGATCGCGTCAGCGTCGTCGCGGCTCTCGGGATGCACCGCGCTTTCCGCGATGGCGAGCTCGACGCGCACGTCGGCGCGGACGTCGTCCGGCGATGGAAGGTGCTCGAACATGACGCGCGCGACGACGCCTCGCTTCTCGACGCCGGAACGACTCCCGCCGGAACGCCGTGCCTGTTCAACAGAGCCGTCGCCGAATCGTCCCTCGTCATCGCGTTCGGGGCGGTTTCGTTCCACTACTTCGCCGGGTACGGGGGCGCGCGCAAGCTCATCCTTCCCGGCGTCGCGGGGGAAAAGACGATCGTCGCGAACCACCGGCTGTCGCTCGGAAGGGATCCCGGGGCGGGACTCTCGCGCGGCTGCCGGTCCGGCGTGCTCGACGGCAATCCGGTGCACGAGGACATGCTCGCGGGGGCGCGCCTTCTCGGCGCGCGGACCTTCGCCGTCAACTCGGTGAGCGACGCCTCGGGGAGCGTGCTGTTCGTCAACGCGGGGGAGCTCGATGCCTCCCACCGCGCGGCATGCGATTTCGTCGCGGCGCATTTCCGCTTCCCCGTCGACCGGCTCTATCCCGTCGTGATCGTTTCGGCGGGAGGTTTTCCGAGGGATATCAATCTCCTCCAGAGCCACAAGGCGCTGAGGCACGCTTCGAACGCTCTCGAGGAGGGAGGGCTTCTGCTCGCGGCGGCTGCCTGCCCGGAGGGCATCGGTTCCGATTCGTATCTCGCCGCTTTCGACGACGGAAGGCACGCGGTGGGCGCCGCGGTGAGAAGAAAGTATACGCTCAATTCGCAGACCGCGATATCGACGTGCGAGCTTGCGGCTCGCCACTCGATCTATCTCCGATCGACGCTTTCGGACGATCTCGTCGCGCGTTTCGGCATCTGCCCCTGGAAACCCCGCTACGAGGAGTATCTCCTCGCGGGGATTCCGGACGAAGATATCCTCGTTATTGCGGATGGATCCCGGTTTCTGCCCGCACAACGATAGCCGTCGCGCGTAATATCTCTTTTTATGTCGTGCCTGGGGCGAGTATAATCGGATTCACGGCGGCTCGCCCGGTCGCATCGATCTCTCGGACGGAACGGAGGAAACCCGATTCATATGAATATTCTCGTTATCGGCAGCGGCGGTCGCGAGCATGCGCTCGTCTGGAAGATCGCCCAATCGCCGGCGGTACGGAAGATATACGCGGCGCCGGGGAACGTCGGCATGGCCGCTCACGCCGAATGCGTCGACGTCAAGGCGGACGATCTCGACGGGCTCCTGAAGCTCGCGCTCGAAAAGAAGATCGATCTCACCGTCGTCGGTCCGGAAGCCCCGCTCGTCGCGGGCATCGTCGATCTCTTCATCTCGAAAGCGTTGCGGATATTCGGATTCGACAGGAAAGGGGCGCGCCTCGAGGGGAGCAAGGTCTGGGCGAAGGAGTTCATGATCCGGTACGGGATCCCGACGGGCGAGTTCCGCGCGTTCGGCAACGCGACCTCGGCGATCAAGGCGATCGATTCGATGGAAGCGCCGTACGTCGTGAAAGCGGACGGGCTCGCCGCGGGCAAGGGCGTCATTATAGCGAAGACGGCCCGGGAAGCGCGAGGGGCAATCGAGCTCGTCATGAAGAGGGGCGGTTTCGGATCGGCCGGCGAGCGGATCGTTCTGGAGGAGTTTCTGAGCGGCGAGGAGGTCTCGGTTCTCGCCCTGTACGACGGAAAGAACTACCGGCTGCTCGTTCCCTCGCAGGATCACAAGAGGGCGCTCGATAACGACGAGGGGCCGAACACCGGCGGCATGGGCGCGTACGCGCCCGTCCCTCTGTACGACAAAGGGCTCGCGGCGCGCGTGAAGAAGGAGATCATAGAGCCGACCTTCGAGGGAATGCGGAGCGAGGGGATCACGGGCGCGGGCGTTCTGTACTTCGGGCTCATGATCACGAGCGCGGGGCCGAAGGTCCTCGAGTACAATTGCAGGTTTGGGGATCCCGAAACGCAGGTTATTCTCCCGCTCTTCGCGGGCGACCTCGCCCAGGTGATGTTCGAAGCCGCGGGGGGAGAGCTCGAGAAAGCGCCTTTCGAAAATAGCGCGGAGGCTGCCGCGTGCGTGGTCATCGCGTCGAAGGGGTATCCCGGTTCGTACAACAAGGGCTATCCGATCGACGGTCTCGAACGGGCCCGCGAGCAGGGATGCATCGTGTTTCACGCGGGCACCGAGGCCAAGGACGGCGCGATCGTGACGAACGGCGGAAGGGTGCTCGGGGTGGCCGCGACGGGGCCGGCGCTTCGGGACGCCATCGACACCGCGTACCGGGGGGTCGCCGCGATCTCCTTTTCCGGCTGTTTCTCCCGCAGCGACATCGGGAAGAAAGGACTGAGATAAGCGCATGAAACGTGAATTGCAGGTCGCCGTTCTCATGGGGAGCGAATCCGATCGGGAGACGATGGAAGCGTGCCTCCAGGAGCTCGAGAAGCTCGGCCTCGCCGCGGAGCTCGAGGTTCATTCGGCTCACCGGCAGCCGAAGCGCACGGTCGAATATGTCGAGGGCGCGGTCCAGCGCGGGGCGAAGGTTTTCATCGCGGGAGCGGGAATGTCCGCCGCGCTGCCGGGTTTCGTGGCATCCCTCACGACGAAGCCCGTGATAGGCATTCCGCTGGCGAGCGGGCTGCCCGGCGGGCTCGACGCGCTCTATTCGATCGTCCAGATGCCTCCGGGAGTGCCGGTCGCCGCCGTCGCCGTCGGGAAAGCGGGAGCCCGGAACGCCGCGATTCTCGCCGCGGAGATTCTCGCCCTGTCCGACGAGTCGATCGCGAAACGCCTCGAGGAGATGCGCGCGGAATGGCGCCGGAAGTGAGCGCGCCGCGCCGCGGGGAGACGCCGTGCGTCTCCGGCACTTTCGGGCGATCGTCCATGCGAAGGGCCGCCGCCGCGCTTGCGTCGGGCGGCATCGCGGTGATTCCCACCGATACGATCTACGGTTTTCACTGCGCCGTCTCGAACGCCCGCGCGATCGAGGAGATTCTGGCGTTGAAGGGAAGGCGCGCGCGGGGGGGATTCATCCTGCTCGCCGCGGACGCGGCGATGGCGGGCGCGCTCGTCGCGCGCTGGCCGGGAGAATCGCGGAGAACGCTTCTTCGAATC
>JBFYZM010000094.1:0-4504 GCA_041309505.1 Candidatus Krumholzibacteriota bacterium | reverse complement strand
ACAACGATAAATTCCTCAATGCGAGGGACAACCGCGGCACGGAGGACTATGTCCGTTATCTGGCCCGGATCAGGGCGAAATGGGACGCCAACGCCAACGCGTCGTTCTACAACGAGCTGATCACCTTCACCGAAGCCAACCCGTTGACCCCGGTGCGAGGTATCGCCGCCACGGGCAACATCCATTACGGGATCAGCCAGGTGTTCGGCCAGCTGCAATATCCGGATGTCCTCTGCTTCGACCTTCTCCGCTTCAGGGTCGGGAGGCAGCAATTCCCCATAGGAAAAGGGCTCTCGATGGGCGAATCCTATTACTTCACGGACAAGTTCGACGGCGCGAGACTCGACCTTTCCTATCGTTCGTATAATTTCTCGCTCTTCGGCGCGATTACGGGAACGAACGTCTCCGAGTCGGGTCTGTACCCCGAACCGGGAACCGACCAGGTATACGCCGCCCGCCTTTCGAAGCGCGCGTACAGACACAATCTCATGCTCTACTCCATCTATGAGAAACCGAGGAACGACTTCAACGACAGCTATATCCTCGGAGCCGGATTCACCGCTGACTGGCTCGACGGGAGACTCGATTATTACGCTGAGGGCGCCTGGCAGAACTACCATACCCTCGCCGGGCTCCCCGAGAAGAGCGGCATCGGGTACATGGCGGGTGTCGGGTACCGGTGGTCATGGAGGTACTTCCGGAGCATCAAAGTCGAGACGCAGTACGCGGCCTATCAAGGCGACGACGCGAATACGCCCGAGACCGAGATCTTCAGCCCGTTGTATCCCAGTTTCTTCTGGGGCGACAGAAATGGATATGTCAACGGCGCAATCGGCGGCGATTACCCCTATGACGGAAGGAATGCCGAGGGAAGCCGAATCTGGTACACCCGCTGTTACTTTCGCCCTGCTCTACTGCCCGACCTGATGCTTCAGCTCCAATACATCAAGATAAAGGAGTATGTGAATCGCGACGGTTACAACGTCTTCGATGACGAGTTCGCCATCAAAGCGTATTACGATCTCTCGAAGCAGACCCGACTGCAGCTCCGGTACGCCAGAGACTTTTCAAACGGCGACGACAAGGACCTCAACGGCAATGGGATCATAACCAGCTCCGAGGACAGGGTGAACCGTGAACGGTTCATGCTCGAATTTGTAATCGAACTGTAAGATGCCCGCCGAAACCGAGACTGTGCCGGCGAATCACAAGCGGATAGGACATTCCGGATATGAGCTATCACCTGATCATCTTCCTGGTCATGCTGGCCGTCTTTGCCATTGGCGTGATCCGGTTGAGGCTTCCCGCCGGACTGTCCCTCGTGCTCGCCAGCGTCGTGGGAGCCCTCATCGGGGGAGAAGGATTGCCGGTCAGGCATTTCGTCGAAGGCGCGTTCGCGTTCCTCGATCCGATTCTGATCGTTGCCGTCGGTATGATCTTCATGGAGACGATGGCGAGAAACGGCGTTCTCGCGGACATCAGCGTCGGAATCGTACGGGTATTTCATCGATGGCCGACCGTCATGATCATGGCGATTGCCCTGTTCGTGATGCTTCCCGGCATGCTGACAGGCCTCGCCACGATGTGCATTCTCACGACCGGGGCCCTCGCGATGCCCGTTCTTCTCGCCATGGGAATGCCCCGCCTGGCGGTCGGTTCATTGATGGTGATGCTCTCGGTCTGCGGGGGGGTCGCTCCGCCGGTATGCCTTCCCGCGATGATTATCGGAGGGGGCGCCGATATGCCCTATATCGGGCTCACGAAACCGCTCCTCCTCGTCTCGCTGCCCGTCGCCATGGCTGTCGCGCTCCCGTACCGGTTCAAGTATCTGCGGAAGATCGATGTCCACGAGGTGCTGAAGAAACTGGAATTCGCGGGAACCGCGCGCCGCGGCAAGCTCGATTTCCTGCCGATCCTCTTCGTGATCGTCTACATGTTCGGGGAGTCCATGTTTTATAAATATATTCCCCGTCTCGGGATACCGCTCATCTTCGCGGTCGGCGTCATGATGAGCGCGGCGATCAGCCTTGCGACGGGCAAGAAGGTCGATATCCTCGGAGCCTCCGGAGCGGGCCTCGGCAAGGCGATGCCCGTGATGGCGATTCTCGTCGGCGTGGGCGTTTTCCTCCAAATTCTCACCCTCACCGGAGTCCGCGGCTTCCTGACGACGAACGCGTTTTTTCTGCCGGACGCTTTGAAGTACGGAATAGTCGCGATGATGCCCTTCCTCGGTTCGGCCTTCGGGTCGGCCTCGATCATCGGCGTGCCGCTCCTTTACGTTTTCATCGGAAGGAACGAGCTCGTCGTCACGTCGAGCCTCGTGATGATGGCTTCCCTGGGCGATCTTATGCCCCCGCCCTCGCTTCTCTGCGCCTATGCCGCCCAGATGCTGAACGTGAAGAACCATTTTGCGATCCTGCGGCAGAGCGTGCCGATCGTCGTATTCGCGATGGTGTGGTCTTTGTTGATGCTGATATTCGCGAGAGAGATCGCGAATGTGATTTTCTAGGGAAGGACGATGCTCTACTGGATTTACATAGCGATCGCGGCGTTCATTTCCGCCATACTCCTTCTGGAATTGTGGAGGGAGAAGGACTGGCGCGTGCAAGCCGCGATATCGATGGTTTTGATCGTGTGCATATTGAGAGTTCTCCAGATAAAATAGGACGGACGTCATGCCTTTGAAGAAGAACCATGTTTCCGCGGCGATCATCCTCCTGGCGTCGGCCGTCGTCTCGTTCCTCGCCGGGAGAGAATTTCTCCTGATGCGCGAGCCCGACGTCTTCTATCCGAGCCCGTCGCTGACGAGAGAAGGAAGGCTGAGCGACTACTTCCCGGGCCTCGAGGGCACGGCGAATGACTCCAAGGTATATTTCTTCGAGGGAAAGGAGAGCGGTTCGACGGCGCTCCTGCTCGGAGGCACCCACGGGAACGAGGCCGCCTCGGCCCTTGCGGCGGTGATCGTCCTCGAGAACGTCGAGATCTCCGCCGGCAGGCTGATCGTGCTGCCCAGGGCCAACGAGAGCGGATACACATGCACCGACCCGATGGAAGGCTACCCGCAGTTCTATTCGATCGACACGCGGGACGGAGCGAGAAGGTTCAGGTTCGGATCGCGCCTGACCAACCCCCTTCACCAGTGGCCCGATCCCCTCGTCTGTTCGCACTGGCCCTCGGGGCAGCAATTGTCCGGATTCGAGACGAGGAATCTCAACAGATCTTATCCGGGAAGGCCCGGCGGATCGCTGACCGACAAGACCGGTTATGCCATCATGCAGCTCATAAAAACCGAGAAGGTCGATGTCGCTTTCGACCTTCACGAAGCGGCTCCCGAAATCCCGATAATCAACGCAATCGTATACCACGAGAAGGCCGAGGAGATCGCGTTGAACGCCATTTTCGAGCTGGAGATGGAAGGCATCAATTGCTCGCCCGAGCGGTCCCCCGAGAATTTTCACGGTCTCAGCCATCGTGAATGGGGCGATTATACCCAGGTGAATCCGTTTCTCATGGAGACGAGCAATCCCATCCAGGGGAGGTTGCGGGGCAGAACGAACGCGGAGCTGATCGTGAAGGGAGTCAGCCCGGAATATCTCATGGCGCTCGAGTCGGGAGCCCTGAAGATCGCGTACCTGCCTGCCGGCGAACCTATCGAGAGACGGGTGGCGCGGCACATCACCGCTTTCAGAAGGGTGATAGAGGCGTACAACTCGCTCGGCGATAGGCCGGTCATCCTGACCAATCTGCCGGAGTACTCCGATGTTCTCGAAAAAGGAGTGGGCGAATATCTTGCCCGCGGGGCACGGAAGACGGATGAAACGAAGAAGGCAGGACACAGCTGAACCATTTCAGAGGAGGAGTATCATGAGGCGAGAAGCTGTCATGTGCGCAATCATGTTGCTGGCGATCGCGATCCCCCTTGCGACGGCGGCTCAGGAGACCGCGCCCGCCGTCGCCGGCGTGAAATTCGCCGAGCCCGCGCTGATATCCTCGGCGGGACAAAGCGCAGACGTCAAAATGGTGGGCATGATGGCCAAAAGGCTGGAGCTCAAAGCGAAGGTCGAGATCATGGCCAAGCCGGAGCAGCTCGAAGGGATCAAAACTCTCATCCTGGTGCCCGGCTTCAGCTCAAAAGGGCTCGGAGCGGCAGGCATCAGCCAGAAAGACGAGATGGCGAGGGTGATCGCGCTGATCGATGCAGCCAACAAGAAGAAGATACCGATCCTGATGGTCCATATCGGGGGACCCGCCCGCCGGCAAGGCCAGTCCGACGCGTTCAACGCGCTGGCGGCGAAGAACTCGAAATACATGCTCGTCGTCGAGCAGGGAAACGCGGACGTATTCTTCTCCAGGCTTTCGAGCGAGACGAAAGCGCCCCTCGAGCTCGTGAAGAAGATCCCCGAGACGATGCCGTCGCTGCAGAAGCTCTTCAAATACCAGGAGGAGTCGATGAGAACGTTCATATCGAGGGCGGGGATCCGGTCGCTTGGATCCGCGGCGATAA
>JBFYZM010000093.1:0-15610 GCA_041309505.1 Candidatus Krumholzibacteriota bacterium | reverse complement strand
AGGAGCTTTCCTGGCAGGCATCGAAGATGGCGCTCGACTCCTGCGGCATCACGCTCGACGACGTCGACATGGTTACGCTCGGCACCGCCCCCGACGCCTTCGACGGCGTCCACATGAAAGGCGAATACCTCGCCGACGGCGCCGGAGCCCACCGGAAGCCGTACATGCGCCATTACGTGGGGGGAGGCACGGGCGTCTTCAGCCCCATCCACGGATGGATGCACGTGGCGAGCGGCATGGCGGACATCTGCCTCGTCGTGGCCGAGGAGAAGATGTCGAGCTGCCAGCCGCACCCGCAGGGCGCGTTTCTCACGATCTTCGACCACACGACCGAGCAGCCCCTGAAGCCCACGCTCATCTGGATCTTCGCCCTCGAGATGAACCGCTACATGACGACCTACGGCATCTCGAAGGCGGACATCGCGCGCGTCTCGGTCAAGAACAAGCACAACGCCCTCGATCACCCCTCCGCGCAGGTCGCCGAGGAGATCACCGTCGAGGACGTCCTCAACAGCGAGACCCTCTGCTGGCCCGTGAACAGGCTCGACATCAGCCCCGCCTCCGACGGCGCGGCCGCGGTCGTGCTCGCGAGCGAGCGCGTCGCGCGGCGCCTCACCGACAAGCCGGTCTGGATCGACGGCGTCGGCATGTCGATCGACACGGCTTACTGGGGGACGCGCGATCTCTCGTACCCGCGCTACGTCGAGACGGCTGCCCGGATGGCCTACGACATGGCGGGGATCAAGGAGCCGGCGAAGGAGATTCACATCGCCGAGCCCTATGATCCGTTCGATTACAAGGAGCTCCACCACATGGAAGGGCTCATGCTCTGCCCGCGCGGCGAGGCGGCGCGTCTCACCGCGGAGGGCTACACGGCCCGCGACGGGAACCTTCCCGTCTGCCCGTCGGGCGGCGCGCTCGGCGTCGGGAACCCGATCGCTGCCACCGGGCTCATGAAGGTCATCGAGCTCTTCCTGCAGCTCCGCGGCGAGGCCGGCAAGCGCCAGGTGCCCGGCAAGCCCACGTGCGGCGTCGCGCAGGCGTGGGGAGATCTCATGCAGATGGGAACGGTCATCGTACTGAGAAGCTAACCAACAAGGAGCGGGAAGAATGAAGCTGGAAGATTGCAAACTCGGAGGGACGCACCTCAAATCTTCCGATTTCGAGAAGTGCAAGGTCCTCACGACCGAGTGGACACCGAACCTCGGCTACGCGTGGGACAACGGCGTCGCGATCGGGCGCTACCTCGCCGAGCTCAAGGAAGGCAAGATCATCGCGCGCGTCTGCCACGAGTGCCACCGCATCATGATTCCGCCGCGGATGTTCTGCGAGCTGTGCTTCCGCCCGACGGACGAGTGGGCCTACGTCGAGGACACGGGGGTCGTGAACACGTTCAGCGTCGCCCGCGTCAACTGGGACGCCTCGCGGCGCGGTCCCAAGGAACCGCCGCTCATCCCCGCGGTGATCGAGATCGACGGGGCGACGAAAGGCATGGGGATTCTCCACATGCTCGGAGAGATCGGCCCCGACGACGTCAAGATCGGAATGAAGGTCCGCGCCGTGTGGAAGAAACCGGAAGACCGCACGGGCGCGATAACGGATATCCTCTATTTCAAGCCTATCCGCGCCGCGGCGTCGAAGAAGCCGGCCGCGGGAAGAAAACGCTGAGGGGGTACAGGCAATGGCGATCACGGAAAAAATGACGAAGACGACCACCCCGACCTACTGGGAAGGGGAGATCCCGGTCAGATACGTGTACACGTACGGGCTCGCCGGGGAGACGTTCTTCAGAGCCATCAAGGAGAGAGGCACGTTTCTCGCGACGCGCTGCGACGCGTGCGACGTGACCTTCCTGTCGCCGAAGGTCTACTGCGACCGGTGCTTCGAGGAGCTCGACAAGTTCGTCGACGTCGGCACGGTCGGACACGTCGACACCTTCACGGTCACGTTCAAGAACATGGACGGCTCCGACAAGCCGAAGCCGCGCATCCTCGCGATGATCAGGATCGACGGCACGGACGGCGGCATCATCCATTACCTCGAAGGAATCGGCATCGAGGACGTGGCGCTCGGCCTTCCCGTGAAGGCGATCTTCAAGCCGAAGGCGCAGAGGAAGGGCGGGATCATGGACATCATCGGGTTCGGCCCGGTGGAATAGCGCCTCTGAAAGCCGCATAGAATGTAAAGCGCCGAGGCGGAACAGTCCGCTCCGGCGCTTTCTCTTTGCCCACTATCCGAGCAATGAAAAAGGATGGACCGATCAACCCCTTGACCAGTCCATCCCTTTGAGTCCCGAAGGGGTAACAGGGTGCGATCTTGCTGCCTATTAACCTTCGGCCTACTACGCCACTGAAGCCTCTTTCTTGACGATGGGGGTCCCCGAACCCTTGTATCTCACTCACTCAACCGCGGGCTCTAACTCAGGCCTCCGTGTCGTGTATTGACATACCATATATCAATAACCGTGCCATTACGGGGATCCGCGGGCTCAGCTACTAACGGCACGGTTTTATTCATATCCGGCTCCATACCTCGTGGCAAGAAACAATTTGAATTCAAAGAAGTTACACACAGGTGCAAAACGTAGATGCAAAACGCAGGTGCCATTTATCATGCAGCCATATTATAGCACAGTGTTTTTAGATGTCAATAAGAATATTTTACTCGAAGGGGTTTTGCGTAAGAATTGTTTCCTCAGCATTTGAGGAGGTGCACGGTGTTCGTCGAACCCTTTTCAGGGATGGGAATTCCGGCCGCGAGGACCACGAGCCCTCGTATGCCGGCCGCTCTCAACCTCTCTTTCACGAGGGGAAAGATCGCGTCGGTCCTATCGATGCGGTCGATATGAATCGTCTCGGTGCCCCAGACGAGATTCATTTGGCGCATGACCCGTCGATCGTCGGTCAGCGCGACGATCCGCGTCGCCGCGGGCCGGTACCGGGCGATCAGCCTCGCCGTCCGCCCGGTGCGGGTCAGACACGCGATGGCTCTCGCGCCCGAGCTCGCGGCGGTCCGCGCGGCGGCCGCGCATGCGGCTTCGGCCAGATCCCTCGGCGGCCAGGGAAGTCCGGAGCTGCATTCGTCCTGCAGCGCTCGCCGCTCCCAGCGTTCCGCTTCCCGTATAATGCGGTCCATCACGCAAACGCTCTCGACGGGGAATGTGCCCGCGGCCGTCTCCGCGGAGAGCATCAGGGCGTCCGCCCCGTCGAAGACCGCGTTCGCCACGTCGCTCGCCTCCGCGCGCGTCGGCCGCTCGGAGGCCGTCATCGACTCGAGCATCTGCGTCGCCACGATCACCGGCTTCCCCTTCTCGCGGCACAGAACGACGATCTCCTTCTGAACGACGGGCACGCGCTCGAGAGCGATCTCGACCCCGAGATCCCCCCGCGCGATCATGATCGCGTCGGCGGCCTCGACGATTCCGTCGAGCCGGCCCAGCGCGCTCTCCTTCTCGATCTTCGCCACGACGAGCGCCGGCGATTTCCTCTGGCCGACGACGCGCTTCACGCGCCGCACGTCGGCGGCGCACGTCACGAACGACACCGCGACGCAGTCTACCCCCATCGCGAGGCCGAACTCGAGGTCGGCCGCGTCCTTCGCGCTCAGCGAGGACCCGATCCGCAGACGCGGGACGTTGAGCCCTTTGCGGGACGTGAGGACGCCCCCGTCCACGATCCGGCAGCGGATCTCCCGCCCCGCGACCCTCTCGACCTTCAGGTGAATGCTTCCGTCGGAGAGGTACAGGTCGTCGCCGGCCTTCACGTCTCCGGGCCGAAACCGGTAATCGACGTGCGCGCCTTCCGCGTTCCCCGCGACCGCTTTCGTCGTGAGAACGAAGACGCCGCCCTCGCGCAATCGCGCCTGGCCTCCTTCGATCTCTCCGATGCGGATCTTGGGCCCGGCGAGATCCTGCATGATCGCGACCCCGTCGTCGAGCTTCCTCAATCTGTCGAATACCGCCCGGTGCTCCGCCGGGGAGCCGTGCGAAAAATTGAGCCTCGCGACGTTCATCCCCGCGTCGAGAAGCTGCCGCAGCCTCTTCGCGCCGCCGCTCGCCGGTCCGATCGTGCAGACGATTTTCGCCCTGCGCTCCATGGAACACCTCCTCGCGCGGTATTGTAACCCCGCGCCCCCGCGAATCAAAAGGCAAATAGCGGGATTTGGTTGAAATCACCCCCGCGACTATGCTATCAATCTCCAATCCCTCGAACCGCGGGGATGGAGACCGACATGAGACACAGAGTCCTGCACGTCATCTACTCGCTTTATCGCGGCGGCGCCGAACGCGTCATCGAGACGCAGCTTCTCGGCGGCGACCGCCGCCGCTTCGAGTATCTTGTCTGCTCGATAACGGGCGGCGGCGACATGATCGACCGGATGTCGAACGCCGGCTCGCGCGTCTTCCTTCTCGGCAAACGGCGGCGCGGCGACCTCACGGCGGTGACCAAGCTCGCGAACCTCATCCGCCGCGAAAAGGTCGATCTCCTCCACCTCCACAATTCCTCGGGGATGTTCTGGGGCACACTCGCCCAGATCGCGAGCGCCACGGGGGTGCCGATCGTTCGCACCGAGCACAATCCATATCTTTCCCAGGAGATGCCCGCGCTCTACCGGTGGTTCTACCCGCAATTCACGAGGAGCGCGAGCAAGGTCATCTGCGTCTCCGGGCGCGTGCTGCAATCGTTCGTCGAGGGATTCCCCTCGCTCGCCGACCGCTTCCTGGAAATCCCGAACGGCATCCGCATGCGGGATTACGAAAAGCTCCCGCCGCGGGCGGAATGCAGGGCGCAGTTCAAGCTGCTCCCCGGCGCCAAGCTCATCGGCACGGTCGGCCGCATGGTTCCCGTCAAGAACCACAAGCTGCTCATCGAGGCGCTCTTCCGCGTGCGGCAGACGGTGAACGACGTGCACCTCGCGATCATCGGCGAGGGGGACATGCGCGAGAGCCTCGCCGCGTATGCGGCGGATCTCGGCGTGAGCGAGTGCGTCTCGCTCGTGAAGGAGACCCAGAAAATCGACTACTTCTACGGCGCGATCGACATTTTCTGCCTGTCGTCGGATTCGGAAGGGATGCCGCTCACGCTCCTCGAGGCGCTCGCCTCGGGCGTGCCCGTCGTTTCGACCGAGGTCGGCGGAATCCCCGAGGTGATCGAGAGCGGAAAAACCGGCTGGCTCGTGCCGAAGGGATCGGCGGAGTTCCTCGCCAAACGTATCGTCGAGCTCCTGCAGGATCCGTCGATGGCGGCCGAGATCGCGCTCGCCGGCCGCACAATGGTGCACAAGCGCTTCCCCTCGGAAAAGATGATCGAGGCCACGGAGGCCGTGTACGACGAGGTGCTGGCGAAAGCCGCCTCCAAGCGTTAGATTCCCGGATATGCAAAAGAGAAAACTCGGCAGAACGGATATGCTCGTTTCGGCGGTCGGTTTCGGAGGGATCCCGATCCAGGGGGTTTCGTTCGAAGAGGCGGACCGCATCCTGCAGACGGCGGTAGCACGGGGCATCGACTTCATCGACAGCGCCCGCGGCTACACCGACAGCGAGGAGAAGATCGGCCGATCGCTCGCCGGCGAGCGCGGCCGCATCCGTCTCTCGACGAAGTCGCTCGCACGCTCCGCGGCCGCTTTCGCCGCGGACATCGAGACGAGCCTCCGCAATCTCCGCACGGACACGATCGATCTCTACCAGCTCCATTCGATCGGCACGCTCGCCGATCTCGAGCGCGTTCTCGCCGCCGGCGGCGCCTACGAAGCGGCGGCGGCGGCGCGCGCGGCGGGGAAGATCCGCTGGATCGGGATCACCGGCCATTCCCGCGAGATCATGCTCGCGGCGATCCGCACGGGGCTCTTCGACACGGCCCAGTTCCCGTTCAACCCGATCGAGACGGAGTGGGAAGACGAGGTCATCCCCGCGGCGAAGGCGGCCGGCGTCGGCACGATCTGCATGAAGCCGCTCGCGGGGGGCGCGATCCGGAACCGCGCGCTCGCGCTGCGCTTCGAGCTCTCGCGCGGCATGGACGTCGTCATCCCGGGAATGGACGCGGTGGAGCAGGTCGAGGAGAACGTCTCGGCCGGAGAGAGGATCGCCGCGCCGGACGCCGCGGAGCTCGCCGCGCTCGAGGCCGAAAAGAAGCTCTGGGGAGACAAGTTCTGCCGGAGATGCGGCTACTGCCTGCCGTGTCCGAACGGCCTCAACATCCCGTTTCTCTTCCTCATCGACGGCTATTACAGCCGCTACGAGCTCAAGGACTGGGCTCTCGCGCGGCTCGCGGCGCTTCCGAAGAAGTTCGTCGATTGCGCGGACTGCGGCGAATGCCTCGAGAAATGCCCGTATGGGCTCGCGATCCCCGACATGATGAAGGACGCGGCGAAGCGCGTCGTCTGATTCAATCCTTCGGCACGGCCGGAGCCTTCCCGCGGCGCGCGTCGATCGCTTCGAGCCTCTCGACCATTCTCTTCACGAGCTCCGTTCCCCGTTCGGCGGGATCCTCGACGCCGGCGAGAACGCCGAGATATCTCCCGAAGCTGAAAACGAGAACGCCCCCCTGGTGCGGGTCCCTGCCGAGGCCCAGGACGTATTCGCCCTTCGCGCCTTCCGCCGTCGCGAGAAACGATTCCATTTCGTCCGTGTACCACTCGAACGTGTCCCGCGCGGCCGCGCTGTCGGCGAGCGTGGCGAGATAGAGCCTCCCCGGCGCCTCTCCGAACATGTACGTGCCCATGAAGGCGGGAGGAAATTTCTCCCTCCCGAGGACTCCCTGCGTGAGGTAGCGGAGATCGTTCGGCACGAGGCCCTCCTCGGGGAAGGCGCCCGTTTCCACGGGCAGCGCGTCGCCGCCCCCCGGTATCGCGGCCGCGATCGCTTTCGCGAAGAGCATCGTCGCCGCGTCCGAATCCGCTCCCGTCTCGAAAACCGCGACGCGCACGTAGAAGCAACCCTTCCAGAAGTTGATCGAATACTCGTCGGAGAACGCCTCGTTCCCGACGGCGTGGAGCGCGAGCCCCGGGCTCCGCATCTGGGCGTAGATCCCATAGGCCATGAGCGGGCTCCCGTGCTCGTAGATCTCGACCTTGAGCCCCCGGTCCCCGGCGGAGAGGTAATTCTGCGCGAGGACCTGCCGGAAATCGAACGAGAGAAAATTCTCGGCCGAGCCGTCGATGTATTCCCAGAGATCGTCCTGGGTGTAGACAAGCGGCTCCCCGTCCGTCCTCCAGCCGGAGACCGCGTCCGCGGCGGGAAGGAGCCGCGCCGGATCGATCGATTCCTGAGCGGCGCCCGGCCGCGCCGCGAGCAACAGCGCCGCCAGCGCCGCCGACGCTATCAACGCACTTTTCATACGACCACCTTCGCTCCCGCGAAAAACCCTCTGACGCTTCCGGAACATTCATTATAACAAAACCGGAGGGCGCCGGGTTCCGATTATAACGCTGGACTTCCCCGGGGCCAGACCTATAATTTTCGAACAGAGACCCCCGGGCGCATGTACGGCCGCCGGCCGGGCCGGCGGAAGGAGACCGGTTTCATGAGATCGAATTTCGCATCGAGGATTTGCGCCGCTCTGTCGATCGTCCTCGTCGTCGTCGCGTGCTCGCCGCTCCTCGCCGAGGACGGAAGATTCTTCGTGCGGATCGGGACGGGGGCGAGCGTTCCCTTTCTCGAGAACCTGAACGACGAGCTCGCGCGGCAAAACAGGGGGAAGGTCGGGCCCGGATACGGGCTCGGCGTCTCACTCGGACATACGCTGTTCGAAGAGCGCTGGTCGCTGGAACTGCATTTCACGGCGGCCTTCTACCCCCCGTTCGATTACGACAACGACTACGAGAGCGGTTTCACGGCCAAGCTGAGGCACTACGCCACGTTTCTGGTCGCCCGGCACAACTTCATGAGCGACAGCGAGAGATTCAGGCCCACCCTCGGCGCCGGCATCGGTTACGGACAGACGAACCTTATTTCCGGCGGCGGGAAGCTTGGCGCCCTCGAAGGGCTCGTCACGGGAAGGCTCGACGTTTCGATCAGGAAGAACCTCGATTTCGCTTTCGAGTGCTCGTATTACGCGGGGCTCCAGTCAAAGAAATTCGGGAGTCCGTTTCTCGAGAACTTCGACACCGACATCGTGCAGAACAGCGCGGGGGACGCGCTCGAGGACACGTTCCGTTCGCTCGACGTGAGGGTCGGCCTCACGCTCTGGCTCAAACCGATGGAAAAGTGAGGACGGTGCATGATGAGAATGCTATTCGTGGCGCTGTGCGTACTCGCGTTCGCGGCGGCCGCCTGCGGTTGCAGCAAGGGCAAGTCGGCGGGGGCTCCCCAGACGAAGAAGATCGGCGGCTGCACGGTGGAGACGATCAAGATCGGCACCGGAAAGAACGTCTCGGTCGAAGCGCCGGCGGATGCGGCGTGGATCCGCGTGAGCTCGGTTGAATTCGCCGACAACGAGCTCTACAAGAAGGCCGCGCTCGATCTCTCGAAGGCGCTCGAGATGCGCAACGTCAAAATCTACAACCGCTCCGAGCTCATGCACGTCAAGGAAGGCCCCTGCTGGCCCGCGTACACGGTCGAGTTCCGAATCGAGCTGAATGAATCGATGAGCGGCCCCATTCACAAGTATCTGCTCGGCACGCCGATCGCGGAGCATCGCCCCGGCACCGAGCGTCCGTCCGACTACGGCCCGTTCTTCATCTCCTGCGGCTCCGGCTCTTACGACTGGTGGACCGTCTGGTATCGAAAGTAGGCGACATGCAAGAAAAAGTGAAAATCGGAATCATCATCTGCAACCGTTACCACACCTGCGCGGGCGGCAAATGCTTCAGGGCGGCGCGCGAGAAGGCGGGCGCCTTCAGCATCTACAAAGACAGGGATGTGGAGGTCGTCGGGTTCACGACATGCGGGGGGTGCCCCGGCGGAAACGTCGAATACGCCGTCGACGAGATGAAACGGAACGGCGCGACAGTAATACATCTCGCCACAGGGCTCGTCGTCGGCTATCCACCGTGCCGTTCGATCGGCTATTTCCGCGACTATATCAAGACCAAGTACGGCCTCGAGGTCGTGATCGGCACGCACCCCATCCCGGAGAAGTATCTGAAGGTGCACACGCAGCTGGGAACGTGGCGCGGCTCCGAATGGGAGGAGATCTGCCGCCCGACGATGACGGACGAAAAGACCCGCCTGTCGTACGATTGAGCCTCCCGGATCGTCCCGCGAAATGAAACGGGAGCGGGGCCGCCGGCCCCGCTCCCGTTCGTTTCTATGCGCTCCGCCTCATGATCAGCGCTTGTCAGGATCCTTCGGCATCGACGGAGTCTTCGGCGGATTCGCCTTGATCTTATCCATGAGAACCTGAACCGCCTTCTCGAGCTGCGGATCGCCTCCCTTGGCGGTGAACTCGGGCGAGTTCTCAACCTCGATGTCGGGGGCGACGCCCACGTTCTCGACGGCGTAGTTGCCCTCGAGATCGGTGAAGCCGATGCCGGGCATCGTCACACCGCCGCCGTCCATGAGCGGAATGCTGCGATTCATTCCCACGAGCCCGCCCCATGTCCGCTTGCCGATGAGGGGACCGAGCCCCGCCTGCCGGAAGAGATACGGGAAGGCGTCGCCGCCCGAGCCCGACCATTCGTTGATGAGCATCGCCTGATAGCCCTTCGGCACGGACGGCGGGAAAGAGCTGAGCCGCTTGAAGTGCCGGAGCGCCCAGTAGCTCGACGGCTTCCGGGCGAGGCGGTCGACGAAGAGGGAGGGCATCCATCCGCCGCTGTTCCAGCGCTCGTCGATGACGATGCCGTCGAGATTCGCCTGGCCATAGAAGAGCTTCGCGAACTCCATGAGCCCTTCGGTCGCCGTGTTCGGCACGTGGACGTAGCCGATTCGTCCGCCCGACGCCTCGAGGACCTTGAGCCGGTTCGATTCGACCCAGTCGGCGTAGCGGATATTGATGTCGCTCGCGATCGGCTCGACGGTGACCTCGCGCGCGTCCTTGCCGTCGGCGGTCTTCGATACCTTGATCGTCGTCTGCTTGCCCGCGCGATTCTCGAGGAGCGCGAGCGGATCGGCCGGATATTTCAGATCGACGCCGTTGATGGCGAGAATGAAATCCCCCGCCTTCACGTTGATCCCGGGCTGGCCGAGCGGCCCCGCAAACTGGGCGTCCCAGTTGCGCCCGTCGTAGACCTTCGCGACGCGGTAGCGGCCGCTCGCCTTGTCGGCTTCGAAGTCGCACCCGAGGAGCCCGGTGCCGACGGGCTGAAGGGTCGGGTAATCCCCGCCGCCGACGTACGCGTGGCCCGCGTTGAGCTCCGAGATGAGCTCGCCGATGATGTAGTTCAGGTCGTCGCGGCTCGTGAGGTAGGGCAGCAGATCCCCGTAGCGGCTGCGCATCTTGTTCCAATCGACCCCGTGCATGTTGTTCACGTAGAAGAAGTCGCGCTCGAGCCGCCAGGCCTCGGCGAACATCTGCTTCCATTCGGCCGGCGGGTCGACCTTCATGTCGAGTTCATCGGTCGCGATCTTGTCGTCGCCGACCTTCTTGCCCTCGGCGGCGTCGACGATGCCGTACATCTGTTTCGCCTGGTACAGGATCTTCTTCCCGTCCGCGGAGAAGGTGAAATTCGTGATCCCGCTGATGACGGTCTTCGATTCGCGCTTGTCGAAATCGAAGTACTTGAGATCGAAACCGCCGCCGCCGTCCTCGTCGGCCGCCGAGCCGATCGTATTGTCAGGGGCGTCGACGTAGTAGAGCTTCTTGTCGCCGGGGTACAGCCCTCCGAAGTTGCCCATGCCGACGGGGAGCCCGACGATGCGCGTCTCGAAGCCGTCGAAGTCGATGACGAGATCCTCTTTCTTGTCGGCGTCCTTCTTCTCGTCGTCCTTCTTTTCGTCCTTGGCGTCTTTCTTTTTATCGTCTTTCTTCTTGTCGTCTTTCTTTTCGTCCTTCTTGTCCGCGTCCTTCTCTCCGTCTTCCTTCTTGTCCTCCTTCACCTCGACCTCGTCGCTCTCCGGAGCGAGAGGCGAAGGGGTGTCCGCCTTGAGCGTCACCGCGCATACGACGCTCGGGTAGACGTAGTGGATGTCGTAATCGAAGCCGTTGAACTGGAAGGCGGTCGCCCTGTTCGACGCGAAGTAGAGATACTTGCCGTCGGGCGAGAAACAGGGATTGAAATCGCTGTAGAGGCCGCTCGTCACCTGGCGCGGCTTCTTCTCGCCCAGCGAGTAGAAATAGATCGAGTTGTTCCCGTTGTCGCCGCTCTTCGAGTAGGCGATCCACTTGCTGTCGGTCGACCACGAGTAGTCCTGGAGATCGCCCCACGGATCCTCGTCGACCGTCTGGACCTTCTTCGCGTCGATATCGACGTAGTAGAAGCGGAAGGTCTCGTCGTGGAAAGCGAGCTTCTTGCTGTCGGGAGACCAGCTCATGCGGAAGGGAAAATGCCCGAAACCGTTCGTCACGCGGACCTCGTCGCCGGTGCCGTCGGGCTTCCGCAGGTAGATGTCGTACTCTCCCGTCGCGTCGGAGAAGTACGCGATCCATTTCCCGTCGGGCGAGAACGCGGGCGCCCGCTCGCGGATGCCCGGGGTGTTCGTGATGTTGCGCACATCCCCTTTTTCGGCGGGAACGGTGAAGATGTCGCCGCGCGCCTCGAAAGCGGCGCGCTTGCCGGTGCCCGAGACATCCCCCGCGTTGATGAGCCCGCCGACGCGCTTGTAGCGCGGACGCGTCTCGGCGAGCTCGCTCGGAACGACGATGTCGAGCTTGCGCGACTTCTCGGTCTTGAGATCGAGGACGTAGAGCCAGCCGCCGTTCTCGTAGACGATGGCGTCGCCGCCGATGCTCGGCCATTTGACGTCGTATTCGTCGTGGTTCGTGAGCTTCCGGACTTTCCTCGTATCGAGATCGAGGACGTAGACGTTAAAGGTGCGCTCGCGGTCGGATATGAAATAGAGGCTGTTCCCGCGCCACATCGGGAAGAAATCGGTCCCTTCGGCGTCGACGAGGATCTCGGCCTTCCCCGTCTTGAAATCGTACATCCATATGTTCGGGGCCATGCCGCCGCGGTAGCGCTTCCAGGTGCGCGACTCGGTCGCGAGCCTCGTGAAGGCGATCTTGGATGCGTCGGGCGAATAGCATGCGAGCTCTCCCTCGAAGAGCGGGAGGGTCTCGGCGACGCCGCCGTCCTTCGGCACGGTATAGAGCCTGGCGTAACGCGGGCCGGGGTTCGTTTTCGATTCCCGCATCGAGCGGAAGAGAATGCGATCCCCCGAGGGATGCCAGTCGAGGGTGAGATCCTGGAACGGATGGAAGGTCAGCCGCTTCGGAATACCGCCCTCGACGGGAACGGCAAAAAGATCGGTGTTGCCGTCGTAAAAGCCCGTGAAGGCGATTGTCGTGCCGTCCGGGGAGAATTTCGCGAAACGCTCGCTCCCGGGGTGGGAGGTGAGGCGCTCCGCCGTGCCGCCGTTCGCGGAGACGACCCAGAGGTCGCCGCCGTGCGTGAAAACTATATTATCCCCATGAATATCGGGGTACCGCATGAGACGGCTCTCGGGGGCCGCTCCCGCGGCGACCGAAAAGCAGAGGATCCCGAGGACCAAAAGGACAAAAACTCTCCTACCCATCACTCGCTCCTTTCGGGAAAAGACACAAGGCCAGCCATGTCCCGGAAATCGGATTGTATTGAATAATACTGTCGGCGGCGGAATAAGTTTCAAATATTCGCGCCGGCGGAAATGACACACGGGAATGACACCGGAGAAAGATAAAAAAAGGAGCGGGGCAGTGCGCCCCGCTCCCGGTCGATCGCGAGTCCGCGGCGGCAGGCCGGCGCCTACCGCAGGAGCACCATCTTTTTCGAGACCGTCTCCTTCCCGCAGGTCAAACGATAGAAGTACACCCCGGAGCTCACGGCGCGTCCGTTCGTGTCGACGCCTCGCCACGCCGCCTCGTGCATGCCCCGTTCCTCTTTCACCCCGTTCGCCAGCCTCGAGACGAGACGCCCCGACGAGTCGTAGATCTCCAGCGTCACCACACTCGACTCCGGCAGGTAGTACGGAATCGTCGTCGCCGGATTGAACGGATTCGGATGGTTCTGGTGCAGCGTGAGCGGCATCGCGGGCGTCGAGATCTCATCCGTCTCGAAGAGCGTCCTGCGCCCGCTCTCCTCGACGACGTCCACGCGATACTTGTATGAGGTCCCCGGCTCCACGCTCCTGTCATGCAATGTGAACGAGAGCCCGTCACGGGCGATCGCGGGAGAGAGAAGCTCCTCGAACGTCCCGCCCCGCGCCTCCGCTCGCGACACCGCGAACCGCACATCGTCATCTGCCTCCGAGAGCGTCCATGCAATCTCCATGGCCGAGCCCGCGAGCCTCGCCGCGAAGCTCTGAAGCAGCGTGGCGACGTTGATGTCTTCGGGCCTCAAGAGAGCATCCGGAGACGCGTTCCCGTGACGGTCGACGGCAACGAGCTTGTAGAAGTACTGATACGCCTTCACCCAGGTCCCGTCGTGATACTCCGTGCCCTCTGCCGTCCCGAGGAGGTTCGACGCGTCGGGCACGAACAGGGCGTCATCGCCGCGATGGACGTCGTATTTCCAGAGATCGGAAGCGCCGTTCGCCGTCCAGCTGAGTGCAAGCCCCGGCGGAGAAGCGCTCTCGTTCCCCGCAAATCCGGATGTGAGCCCCGGCGCGAGGTTGTCCACCGAGCAGCCGCTGTCGGGATTCGAGACGACGAAAACGCCGGGGTCCGTCGCATGGGCCGTGACGAGATACGTCTCCATCGCCGATCCATTCTCGGTTGAATCTTCCCTCGTCGGCACGAGGAAATCGTACAGGGTGTCCCGCGTCGCCGCGTGGAAACCGATCGACTCCCATTCCCCTTCGGGGAAGCCGAGAGCGAGGGCCTGGGCGCCGCTCAATCTGGCGAGCGGCGTCTCGAGGCATTCCGCCATGAAGCCGCCGAGCTTCTCGCGCTCGAGCGCCGGCGTTTCCGCCGCGGCGAGAGCGCCCCCGCCGCCGCCCCCCGAGCCGCCGATCCGTCTCCATGCGTTGTACCCGTCGACCGGATAGTCGCGCTCCAGCGCGACGTCGTGCGAAGAGGCGGCGAGCCTCACGCGCACGAATCCCCCTTCATCCTCCGGCACGTCGAGACACGAAAGAATTCCCGGCTCCGGATTCCCCCACCATCCGTCGGCATTCATCCGCTGGGCATAGGCGCACTGGTGGTTCGCGAAGCGGTCATCCAACCACGTGACGACGATACCTCCCGACTCGTCGGGGGCCATCTCGATGTTCTGGATCTCCGCGGGGCCCGAGCAGATGTTCGTGCCGTTCGGGCTCCAGAGGATGTTGCCATCCGCATCGACTCTCTGGACGTAGACGTCCGCACTCCCGCCCCGGTAGTCCATCCATGCGGCGAAGACGCCTCCCTCGCCGTCCGGGGCAATCCTGAGCCCATCTGAGTCGATGTTCGCATTGCACAGAGGGATCCCGTAGGACCCCCAAAGGGACTGCGCGCCCTCGCTGATTCTCTGTGCCCGGGCGCCTGCGGCGCCGGGCACATCCTGCCACCACGCGACGATGGCGCCGCCCGCTCCGTCGCTCACGATCCGCGGCGTCGACTCGTTGTACTCGCTTGTCGCCACATACGCGCCGTCCGGAGAAAAGAACCAGAGTCCGTAGCCGTCGGCGCCGATGTTCTGTATGTACACTTGGGCGTTAGGGGATCCGAAGGTTCGATAGTCGGTCCACGCAATGAACGCCCCTCCGATCATGTTCGTCGCAATACGGGGCTCTGTCTGATCCGCTCCGTCCGTGCATGCCGCAAAGCCATTCGCCGCCCAGAGGGGATTGCCCGCCGCATCGATCCTCTGGGCGTAGATGTCCCCGTTTCCGTCGCGACGGTCTTCCCACGCTATGATCGCGCCTCCCGCGTCGTCGGATACGATGTCCGGAACGTTCTGATCGTTCGCGGCCGCGCAGATAGCGACGCCGTCGATCGTCCAGAGGGGGTTCCCGCCGCCGTCGAATCTCTGGGCGTAGATATCGTACTGCCCGCTGCGCGAGTCCTCCCATGTGACGATGAAGTCGCCGCCCGCGCACAGAAGGATCCGCTCGTCCAGCTGCTCGCCCGGGGCCGCGGTGCAGACAGGCACTCCGTCCTCGGCCCAGAGAACGGCCCCCGCGGAATCGATCCGCTGGGCGTAGAGATGGGTGCCTGTCGTGCCGCGCTGATCCGTCCACACGATGATCGCCCCGCCCTCGCCGTCGGGGGATATCACGGGTGAGAACTGATCGTCCGCCGCGCCGCTGACGACGACGCCTTCCGGCGGCCAGAGGAGCTCGCCGAGCGGCCCCACCCGCTGGGCGAAGACATCCATGGCGTCGCTGGGCCCCTCGCACCAGGCGACGATCGCGCCCCCTCGCCCCGAGGAAATCATTGCGGAGCTGTAGAAGTAGGAGCTGGGATTGGTCAGGATCGCCCCGTTGCGCGGGTATTCCGCGCAGACCGGCGAAGCGGCGCCCGCGAGCGCCGCAATCGCCAGGACCGCTAGCAGACGTAAGCATTGCGACATACAAAGCCTCCTTGCTTCAAAATGCCGAGACCTGGATATACCGAAT
>JBFYZM010000092.1:0-19518 GCA_041309505.1 Candidatus Krumholzibacteriota bacterium | reverse complement strand
CCTCTTCAGGCTGGACGCCGAGCCCGAGCGACGCGTGCGCCTGCGGATCGAGATCGACAAGAAGGGTCTTCAGCCCGAGCTCGCGGAACGCCGCGGCGAGATTCACCGAGACGGTCGTCTTCCCGCACCCGCCCTTCTGGTTTATGATCGATATGATCCGCATTGCCGACGCCTCCTCTGTATACAAGCCCGAGCGCGCGCACTGCCGAGCCGTCCGAAGCGGACAAAAAAAGCCGAAACATCCCCGATGCTCCGGCCCCCCTCTTTGCCACGCGATTTACCTGTGAGCACATTCATCGGGGTGATTCTCGATTGAGGCATGCCGTGGTGTCAAGATTTTTCTAAGAATTCGGCGTCGATTTCCCGGTCCCGGGCGCTCAGAACATGAGAAGCGCGACGATGAACCCGAGCCCGAGCCCGGCGAAAATCTCGATCCAGGTGTGTCCGATGAGCTCGCGGAGAACCTCCGGCTCGACGTGGTGCGAACCCGTGGCCTTGAGCCGCTCCACCACCTCGTTCAGGACGCGCGCCTGATACCCGACCTCCTGCCGGAGACCCGTCGCTTCGAAGATGAAGTAGAGACTCATGATGAGCGATATGCTGAAGAGCGGAGACGAAACGCCCTGGTAGTAGGCGACGCCGGTCGTCAGCGTCGTGACGACCGCGGTATGCGAGCTCGGCATCCCTCCCGTGTCGAGGAAACGCAGCGGGTTGAAGCTGCGTTTTTGCAGGACGTCGACGAACGGCTTGAGTGCCTGTGCGGCGACGCCGCTCACGATGGCGGCGAGTCCTATTTGATGAACCATGCGAACCTCGATGCGCCCCCGAGCCGCTCCGCGCCGGGCGGGATCACGGGGGAACGCGCTACTTCTCCTTCGAAACCCACCAGTCCTGGAGATAATGATACATGCTGAGCGCGTCCGGCTTCACGTCCCTGAACCGCCCGTGCACGACGTTGCGCGCTTCGAGAACGTTGAGAAACGTGTACGGCTGATCGCTGTAGATGATCTCCTGCATTCGCCAGAAGATCGGCTTCGCCTGCTCGAAATCGAGCATCCCCGTCGCGACCGCGTTGAGGCTGTCGACGAGGGGATTGCAGTAATTGATCCGGTTGAAGCCGGGGGGCGTGCGCGCCTCGCACGACCAGATCGGCGAGAGATCGGCCTTTCCGCCGACGCGCCACGCGTTGACCTGGGCGTCGTAGTGCCCCGATTTGACCCTCTCGAGGAATACCGTCCATTCGAGGGCGGCGACGTTGACCTTGATGCCCATCTTCTTCAGCATGTCCTGAACCGTCACCAAAATGTCGCTCCTCTGCTGCTGCCCATGGTTCGTAATAAGGTCGAACTCGAATCGCTTCCCCCCCTTGTCGAGCCAGCCGTCGCCGTTCGTGTCGCGGAAGCCCTCTTCCGTGAGTATCCGCCGTGCCCCGGCGGTGTCGAACGGTACCGGTTTGATATTCGGGTTGTACGCCCAGATGATCGGCGGGAAGGGGCTCGTGCACTCCTGCGCGAATCCGTAATAGATGTTCTCGTTGATGAGAGCGCGGTCGATCGCCATCGTGAGAGCCGTGCGAACGCGCACGCTCGCGAAGAGCGGCTTCGACGCGTTCCACCCGATGTAGTTGTACGCCCGCGTCGGAAAATCGAAAATCGCGAGCTCGGGATGCTTGTCCCTGATGTCCTGCATCTCCCTCGGAGGGATCATTTCCATGCAATCGATCTCGCCGCTCTTGAGCTGCGTGAGGAGGGTCGTCTGATCGGGGATGATCTTGAAGATCACCTTCTCGAGATACGGCTTTCCCTTCTCGTAATAGCGCTCGTTTCGCGCGAGCGTGAGCGCCTGCCCCGTGACCCACGAATGGAGCTTGAAGGGGCCGTTCGTCGGGAGCTGCTCGATCGGGAGCTTTCCGAACTCCGCATGGGGGACCTTGTCGAGAACATGCTTGGGCATGATCGGCCCATCGTTCGCGTCCATGACCTGATAGGGATACGCCTTCGCGTAATGGTACACGATCGTGCGGTCGTCGACGACCGTCACGCTGTCGATGTTGGCTTTGAGATGGCGGCTCGCCCATTGCGTCAGCGAATCCTTCTGCGCGGCGAAGGTCGCCTCGACGTCGCGCGCCGTCACGGGAATCCCGTCGCTCCAGTACACGTCGCCGCGGAGGCGAAAGGTGAGATCGAGACGGTCCGGGGAGAACTCCCACGATTCCGCAAGGCGCGGCGCGAAGGTGAGCAGGTCGGACTGCTCTTCGAGAAGAGAGAGGAAAAGTAGATTGTACACGTCGCGGGCATGGGCGTCGGTCGTCGACATCGGATTGAGACCCTCGTAGTCGTTGATCTCTCCGACGACGAGCGTGCCCCCCCGCTCCGCGCGGTCTTTCTTCGCGCATCCGACGCCCGCCGCGAGGAGCGCGGCGAGCAGCGCTATCAAACCCAAACGGCTCATCGAATGATTTCGCACGATCATCACGCTCCCTCGGTGAGAGTGGGACCTCTCCGCGCAGTGTACACGCGCACCGCCCCTCCGGGAAAGATAATAGTATCCCGGACGGTTCGGAAGTTGCAATGGCCGGGAGCGTATCGTGCGCCCGACTCGCACCCGGGCGCGCGCAGGGTTACCGGCAGCAGCAACTTCTTGTAAAAGAAGCGATTGGAGACCAAAAGGAGGTCCAGGATGAAGTGCGCAAAGATCCGGGCGCTTTGCATGATGCTCCTATTTGCAGCGCCCCTGTTCGTTTCCGCATGCTCGAGCTCAAGCGACAGCGACGGCGATACTCCGGGCGTGCCGGATACGACGCCGCCGACGGTCGTCGCTCAATCCCCCGCCGACGGAGCGATCGACGTTTCGAGGAGCGGTCCCTTCTGGATCGCGTTCAGCGAACCGATGGACGAGGACATGTTCCCCGACGGGATCTCGTTCACCCCTGGCTCCGTATCTTTCGACGCCTCGTGGAGATCCGATACGCTCGTGATCATGCCGTACTCTCTCATCGCGGGAGGGACGAGCTGCTCGATCACGATCGCCGGCACGGTGGAGGACGAGAACGGAAACGCTCTGGGTTCGAACGTCGTCATCCCCTTCACGACGACGAACGCGGCCGACCTCACCCCCCCCACGATCGTGAACACCGATCCGGCGGACGGGGCGACGGACATCCTCGGATCCCAGACGATCGAGATCACCTTCAGCGAGACGATGAACACGGGATCCGCCCAGGATGCGATCACGATCGATCCGGAGCCGTCCGACGGCTGGATCGAATGGGCAGGGCTCACCATGGCGATCCACCACACCGCGCTCCCCCAAGATCAGGTCGTCACGGTGACGATCGGAACCGGCGCGATGGATCTCTCCGGCAACCCTATCGCCGCGCCTTTCACCTTCGATTTCAGGACAAGGGTCGACAACGTGCGGCCGTACCTCGCGAGCGCCTCCCCCGTGAACGGCGCGACCGGCGTGTCGGTGTCGATCCCGTCGATGACCTTCACCTTCAGCGAGCCGATGGATTTCGAGTCGTTCGACATGCCGGCCGGGCGCGTCGACGCGCGAATCAATCAGACCGTTCGCGAGGAACCGACGTTCAGCCTCGACGGCTCGAGCCTCACGGTCCCCGTGACGAACGGCTTTCTCCCCGGATGCACCTACTGGGTGTACTTCGAGAACGTCACCGACGCCGCGGGCAACCCGATCGACCCGAACCCGACGCTCTACCAGCTGACGACGGCGGGAACGGCCACCGCGTTCCCCGTGACAAACGACAATATATGGCATTTCGTCCACGGGGAGAGCGACGAGATAACGCAGTCCATAGCGAACTACAATCAGGGCACCGGGACCTTCGATCAGATCGTCAGGAACGGCGACCTGCAAACGCAGGAAATAACGCACTTCAAAAAGACATCCTCCATGATCCAGCATCTCGGCCGGGACGAATATCACGACGGCGTCTACGAGTTCTCCATGACGTGGGACGCTCCCCTCACGTACTTCGAGCTTCCCCCCGAGGATCACCTCGGCGATAGCTGGCCCTTCTCGGCTACCGCGACGATCGACGCGTCGACGACGATGACTCTCGTCGGGTCGACCTCGCTCGAGGCGGGCGCCGTCGATCTCGTGAGCGAGGCTCTCCACGGCACCTTCAAGGGCTGCTACGTCCTGCATCTCGATGCCACTGTCACGCGATACGTGGACGGAATTAGCGTTGACGTGAGTGAGGTGCATCAAATAGTGTGGTTGTCGCCCGGAGTCGGCCCCGTGAAGATCGTCAGCAGCGATGGCGGCGGCTCCGATACGCTGAGCGTTTACGACTGGAATCTGTAATCGATGCGTCGCGCCGGGGCGGGCAGAAGACCCGCCCCGGGCCGGCGCGGCAAAAGCCTTGGTTGAAACCGGCTGCGACATAATCCTCCAGGAATCGTGCGGGAGCCTCGCGGGGAAACGCGTCGGGCTCCTCGCGAATCCCGCTTCCGTCTCCCGCTCCCTCGTATCGACTCTCGAAGTCCTCCTCTCGTGCGGCGTCCGCGTCGAACGGATATTCGGCCCCCAGCACGGCATCTACGGGGACACCCAAGCGAACATGATCGAATGGGAGGGTTTCACCGATCCGGCGTCGGGCATTCCCGTCCACTCGCTGTATGGAGCCCGGCGCTCGCCGGAGCGCGGAGAGCTCGGCGGGCTCGATTGCGTCGTGATCGACCTTCCCGACGTCGGAGCCCGGCCCTATACGTACCTCTGGACCTCGCTTCTCATGATGCGCGCGTGCGCCGCGGCCGGTATCGAGGTCGTCGTGCTCGACCGCCCCAATCCGATCGGCGGGGAAGCGGTCGAAGGGGCGCTTCTCGGCGAGCGATTCCGGTCGTTCGTCGGGCTCTTTTCCCTGCCGATGCGGCACGGCCTCACGATCGGCGAAGCGCTCGCGATGATGAATGCCGTCGAGAGGGACGCCTGCTCCCTGCGGATCGTGCGGATGAGCGGTTGGGAGCGCGGGATGTATTTCGACGGGACCGGCCAGCCCTGGGTCCTCCCCTCTCCCAACATGCCGACGCTCGACACGGCGCTCGTGTATCCCGGCCTCGTTCTCCTCGAGGGCACGAACATCTCCGAGGGACGGGGAACGACGAAGCCGTTCGAGATCGTCGGCGCGCCGTGGATCGAGCCGCGCGCCTTCGCCGCCGAGCTCGCGACCTTCGGACTCTCCGGGGTCGTTTTCCGGCCTCTCTTTTTCACGCCGGCGTGGGACGAATACGCGAGCGAGCCGTGCGGAGGCATACAGATCCACGTCACGGACCGGCGCGCGTTCCGGCCCGTCCGCTGCGGCGCGGCGATCGTCGCGGCCGCCGCGAGTCTCCACCGCGGCCGCTTCCGGTGGAACGCGCCGCCGTACGAATACGAATACGCCATTCCGCCGATCGACATCATCTCGGGAAGCGCGGCCCTGCGCGAGACGATCGACGCGGGGAAAGACCTGTCCCGCCTTTTCGACGATTGGAGCGCCGACGAGGAACGCTTTCGCGCGGATCGGGCGCGATTCCTCCTCTATTGAGCATTATGAAGAACGTACGGATCGCATTCTCCGGAATGATCCTCGCGGCGGGATTCGGCGAGCGAATGCTCCCGCTCACGGGGCGAATTCCGAAACCGCTCCTCCCGATTCTCGACACTCCCATCCTCGAGCTGATCGTGAGGAAGCTCATGCGACACGGCGCGGCGGAAGTCCACTGCAATACCTGCCATCTTTCAGCGATGATCGAGGCGTTCGCCTCGCGGCATGCATGGCCCCTTCGGCTCCACCGCGAAGAGGAGCTCCTCGGAACGGGGGGCGGCATCGGAAACATGAGGGACGGCGTGTCGGGCGCGGATTGCATCCTTCTCCATAACGGCGACATTCTCTCCGACATCCCGTACGGGCCCGCGATCGAGCGCCATCGGGAGCGGGGCGCGCTCGTAACGCTCGTGCTCGTTCCCGCGGGCCCGCGGGCGAATGTCGCGGTCGGCGCCGCGGACGAAGTGATCGCGATCGGCGAAAGCGCCGAGAGGCTCGGGCCGGGCAAGCGCCTCCTCGGCTATACGGGCCTCGCGGTGCTTTCCCCCGACGCCCTTCCCTTCTTCCCCCGCGGGAAAAAGGCGCATCTCGTCGCGATTCTCGCGGAAATGATGCGAAAGAATCCCGGCTCGGTGATCGGATGGAACGCCGCGGAAGGAGAGATTCCGTACGTATGGGGGGACGCGGGCTCTCCCGCGGGATATCTCGGCATCCATCGGGCGATTCTCGTCGATGGGGCGCGTTTCGATCCCGGGGCGGAAGCGGCTCCCGGTCCCGTCTACAAAGGCGAGGGCGCGAATGTCGATCCGGAGGCACGCTTCGCGGGATTCTGCGCCATCGGCCGCCGCGCCGTCGTCGAACCCCGCGCGCGGCTCGAGAATTGCGTCGTCCTCGACGACACGATCGTGGCGAGAGACACCATCCACTCGAACGAGATTCTGTTTCCCGAAGGGATCCTCAAGGCCGGGGGAGGCTCGAACGGATGATCGAAGAGAGCGCGCACACGGTTCTCGCGGCGGCGAAGGATCTCGCGCGGCGGGAGCGCATCGAGGGGCTCGCCGACGCGACGACGCTCGCGGCGATCGCGGGGGGCGGATCGAACCGGGAGTTCTTCAGGCTCGCGGGGCCATCCCGCGCCGTCGTTGTGCTCCACCAGGCCGGCGGCGGGCCGGAGATCGACTCCTATGTCGAGATCGCGCGGCTCCTCGCGCGCCACGGCGTCAGCGCGCCGGAGATTTACGCGGCCGACCGGGAGCAGGGCATCGTTCTCATGGAGGACCTCGGCGACGTCCACCTCGAGGACGCGCTCTCGACGGCCTCTCGGGCCGAAGCGAAATCCCTCTATTCGCGGGCCCTCGATATTCTCGTCGATCTCGAGACGACGGTCACCGATTCGCTCGCGCGCGAGGAGCTTCTCGCCGACCGCATCTTCGACGAGCGAGCGCTCATCGGCGAAACGGAATACTTCATGCGCGAATTCGTCGAGGGATTCTGCCCCGTCCCCGTGCCGGGATCCTGGGAGCGGGAGCGGCGCCTGCTCGCGGCGGCACTCGCCGGAGAGCGGCGCGTTTTCATGCACCGGGATTTCCAGAGCAGGAACATCATGCTGACGGACGGGCGTCTCAGGATCGTCGATTTCCAGACGGCGCATCGGGGGCCGGGTCTCTACGACGCGGCGTCCCTCCTCAAGGACGCCTATCATCCCGTGAGCGCCCCCGAGAGGCGGGCGCTTCTCGAAGCGTTTTACGGGAAGCTCCGCTCGCGCGGCGCGCCGGAGGATCGGCGTTTCGCGGAATACTACGAGGCCTTCACGCTCGCCGGCGTGCAGCGCAACCTCCAGGCGCTCGCCGCGTTCGTGAAGCTCGGGACGCGCATGGGGAAGCCGCGCTTTCTCGATTCGATCCCGAGCGGAATCGATCTGCTCGAAGAGGGAGTCAGGGAGTCGCGCGTTCTGCCGGGACTCGAGACGATGATCGCCGCGATACGGGAGAGAATGCGATCGCCCCGGGCGCCGGAATCGCCGTAGCTCGCGGGCCGCGTCAGCCCTCGATTACCTTGAAGACCTTGTCCCCTATCCTGACGCGATCCTTCACCCTCGTTCCCACCGAAGATCCCGCGCCGGTCTCGCTCACCTGCGCATGCTCGACCTGGAGCGAGTCGACAATCTGGCTGTAATCCGTGGTGTGCCCCTTGAAGTGAATCTCGTCGCCGATTGTGATCCCGTGCGCGGTGATCTCGAGAGCCGCGACGCCGATCTTCGCGAAATAATCCCGGACGACGCCTACCTCGATCTCTTTCATACCGCCCTCCCGGCCAGAAAAGCGTTTCGAAGCTCTATGTGCCGATTGATGCCGCAACTCTAGGAAAGCGCGCGCGGTTTGACAAGAAAATTCATGCGCGCGGGGGGAGCTCGACGAGACGGCCTCCCGCCTCGCGATAGCGGGGATCGCAGGTGAAAACGACGACCTGGTGCTTCGCCGCGAACTCGCGCACGAGGTCGAGAGCCCGCGCGCGGCGCTCGGGGTCGAAATGCACGAGCGGATCGTCGAGAAAGACCGGCTGCGGCTCTCCGCGGCTCATGAGCTCCACGAGAGCGAGCCGCATCGCGAGGTATATCTGGTCGCGGGCGCCCTGGCTGACCGCGTCGGGCTTGATGCGCTCCGGCGCGGGCGCGGCGCCCTCCGTCTCGTCCGCGTCCCCCCGGGCGGGAACGGTCTCGATTCGCAGGGTGAGAGGATCGACGAACAGCGTTTCGTACCGGCCGCCGGTGATCCGCGACAGATACGCCCCCGCGAGCGGAGGAAGCCTCCCGGCGAGAAAGCCTGATATCTCCCGCCGCGCTCCGGCGAGCGTTTCAATAATAGCCTCCAGCACGCGCTCCCTTTTCAACGCGCGCTCCAAACCCTCCCTCGCGCACGACAGACGCTCGGCGATATCGATCCCGTCCAGGCGTTCGATGCCGGCGAGGTCGCGTTCGGCGAGGGCACGGGCTCCCGCGAGACGTCTTCGCTCCTCCTCGCGGGCGCCGAGGTCGCGTTCGAGCCTCAGCATCCCGTCCCCATCGATGGCGAACGGCTCGAGCTCCGCGCGCGATTCCAGGTGGGCCCGAAGCTCGAGAGCGGCGTCCCCGTACTCGCGGTCGAGCGCTCCGGCGAAATCGGCCGGATCGACCCGCCGGCCGCCGGCGGCTTCTTCGATCCTCGATTCGACGTCGCGCGAGCGTTCCTTCCATGCGGCGAACGCGGCGAGAAGCGCCTTCGAATCCTCGAGAGAGCGGCTGCCGAGCAGTTCTGAGCGCTTTTTCGCGAGCCGCGCGAGCTCGCCGGCGAGATCCGCCGCCGGAGGACCGCCCTTCCGGCGACCGTATCCGCGCGCGAAATGCCAGGCGAAGAGCACGGCGCCGGCTGCAAGGAACAGGATCATGATCGGTTTGCCGATTGCGAGGCCGATGAGACCCGCGAGGATGAGAGCCGAAGCGAGAACCGGCCGCCAGAGCGAGACGCGCGATTCGGCCGTCGAACCGGCCCCGGCGGTTTCCTTATCGAGAACCGATTCCCGCTCGAAAGCGGTTCTCAATTCGTCGAGAAACGCCGGCGTACCCTGAAGGAGCGATTCGGGAAAGCGCGAGCTCTCCGCGGCGAGAGCCTCCTTCTTCGCGGAAAGCTCCCCGACGCGATCCTTTCGCTTCCGCAGCGCGTCCGCTTTTTCGCGCGCCGCCTTCTCTTTCTTCACGAGATCCCGATACGCCGCCGCCTTCTCCCTTTTCGCGCGCAGAACATCGAGATCGGCGTCGAGGATCCGCGTTTTCGAATCGACGTCCGAAATCGCTTTGAGGAATCCCTCGCGCGCGGCCGCGAGGGTCGATGCCCTGGACGCGTCGCGTTCGAGCCGCTCGACGTCGTCCATGAATCGCTTTACGGGACCGCGGTTCGCCTCGTTGACCGGCCGGTCCCTGCCCCTGATCAGCTCTTTCCGCTTGTCCTCGACCGTCCGCTGCACTCCCGCGGGAGTGGTGTTTCCCCACCCTCCCCCGAGAATTTCCTCGATCGTCTCGCCGATGGCGGACGTCCCTTCGCCGACCCTGGCGAGCTCCTCGTGGCGCACGCCGCATATTCGAAGGAAAAGGCTCTCGTCGGGAAGGGGAAGATGCGCGGCGAGGAAGTCGTCCACGGCTTTCCCCTTCGCGAACGGCTTGGCCTCCTCCGAGCGGGAAATCGTCTGCTCCTTCGAGTCGAAGTCGCGGACGAGGCGGTACGAGGTCTCTCCGAGCCGGAATTCGATTTCGATCCTGAAGCGTTCGGCGCTCCCCCACCGCGCGAGCGCGAGGATATCCTTGTTCTGCGTCGCCGCGTTCGCGTAGAAACCGGCCGCGATGCCGCGAAACAGGCTCGATTTGCCGCCCTCGTTCGGGGAAAGAACGACGTTGAGGCCGGGCGCGAGCTCGACGGAAAGATCCTTGAAGGCGAGAAAGTTTTCGAGAGCGACACGCTCGACCCACACGTTCGATTCTCCCCCGGCCGGCGAAAAGCGCGGCTTGTCGTCAGCCGATCAAATCCCTGCCCTTGAAAAGCTGGTACCCGAGCTGGAGCGCTTCCTCGTAGATCTCCCTCGCATCCCCCTCGGCTGCCTCTATTTTCTTCAGCATGCTCCGCACGAACGCTCCCGCCACCGTGTCCCCGGGAACGGCGAGAAGCTCCTCCTTCGATATCTCCCTCGAAGGCCCCTTCCCCGAGAGCCGCGCGGAAAAGTAGCGCCGTTCGATCTCCGCGACGCCCTGCGCCGGATCGAGCGCCGAATCGATGCCGACGAGACCCGCAAGCGCAAGATCGAGGATGAGATCGGGGTCGGGAGGAGCCTCGCGCATGACCTTCGCGGTGAATTCATCCGTCGATTGAAGGCCGGTGCAGTCGATGACGCGCTTCTCGATTCGCCGCCTGCCGATGCGCTTTCGCTCGAACGACGCGGCGCCGCCCGCGAGCGTGACCGAAACGACGAAGCCGGCCCCCTGCTGATCCCTCGCGACGATCTCGGGGGAGCCGCAGTAGAGGACCGGGGGCGTCGTATCCCTCAGAACCCTGAACGAATGCCAGTGCCCGAGAGCGATATAATCGAATCCGGCGGCGAGATCGTCGAGCCGCGCCGGCTCCTCTTTCGCGTCGAGGCCGGCGGAGAATCCCTCGATCGAGCAATGCGCGACGCAGACGTTCCACCGGCGGCCGGCGGCCGGCGCGAGCCCGGCGAAAACGCTCCCGGACGGGACGTTCGAGGAAAGGGCTCTGCCGTGCACGGCAAGCGAGAGATCCGGGAAATCGATCACCTCGTTTCCCGGGGTGAGAACGCGGACGTTCCCGCTCGATTCGAACCGTTTCAACTCGCGCTCGTAGATCGATCCCGGCGAGTAGTAATCGTGGCCTCCCGGGAGGATAACGACGCGGCACGAGGGCCCCGCGTCGCGGAGGCATCCGACGACGTACGAGACATCCGCCTCGCTCGCGCCGAAGGCCGAATCGAAGAGATCCCCCGCAACGACGAGAAGGTCGTATTTCTCGTCCCGCGCGACGCGAACGATCTCGGCGAACGCCTCCCGCAGGGCGAGGCGCTGTTCGCCCCCCTTGGTTCCGAGGAACTGGAACGGCGCGCCGATGTGCACGTCCGACGCATGGAGAAGGCGAAGCGTTTCCATCATGGCTCCTTGCCGGCGGACTTCACGTTCTTCCCGAAAAGAGTGTTTCAAGATACGCCCTGCCTTCGATCGCTCCTTTGAGGTCGACCTCGAAGGTCATCAGCGGCCGGGAGGCGCATCCGCGCAGTATTTCCGCGAGCGCGGGAAAATCGAAAATGCCCCGGCCGGGCGGCAGGTGATCGTCCGAGGATCCGTCGTTGTCATGCAGGTGGAGCGCGGCGACCCGATCGCCGAGCGCCTCCCACCAGCGTCCCACCGGGCGGCGCGAGAACGCGGCAAGATGCCCCGTGTCGAGGCACACCATCGCGTCGCGATCCGGAAGAACCTCGATGAGACGGGCGAGTTCCTCGGGGCGCTCCTCCCACACGTTCTCGAGGGCGATGCGCACGCCGAGCCCGCGCGCCTTTTCGAGAATCGGACCCATGCGGACGCTCCAGTTCCCGAGCCACTCGCGCAGACCCGCGCGCGAGAAGCGCGGAGAGTAACTCGTGTGAACGACCATCACGGGGCCGCCGAGCCCCGCCGTCACCTCGAGCCCGCGCGCGAGGCACGCGGCGCTGTATTCGGCGATATGAGCGTCGAGGCTCGCGATGTCGAGCCCGAGGAAAGGGCCGTGCGTGAAGGTCGCGAGCGAACGCTCGGCGAGGAGCTTCCCCATCCGCGCGATATCGGCGTCGGCAAGCGCCATGAGATGCCTCGCGTCCCTCATCCGCACTTCGGGATGAAACCCGGCCCGCGCGACCGAATCGAGCTTCTCCTCGAGCTGATCGAGCATGACGCTCGCGTGAAAGATCATGTGAATCGCCTCGCGCGCACGCGCGCAAGCTCCCCCTTGACCGTCTCCTGCGATATGAGTATTCTACGAAGCATGCGCCGGAGCGCCCGGAACATCCGGATCGCGCCGGCGGGCGTCAACGTAACACATCTGCGACCGATATTGCAAGAACGAGGCTACGAACGGGCAAGGCGGTGCACGGCATGAAACTCGTGGAATGCGTTCCCAATTTCAGCGAGGGACGCGACGCGGCGAAGATCGAGCAGATAGCGGGCGAGATTCGCGCGACCGACGGGGTGAAGCTCCTCGACGTCGATCCGGGCAAGGATACGAACCGGACCGTCGTGACCTTCATCGGAACTCCCGAAGCGGCTCTCGAAGCGGCCTTCAAGGCGATCGCGAAAGCCGCCGAGATCATCGACATGCGGACGCACACCGGCGCCCACGCGCGGCTCGGAGCGACGGACGTATGCCCGTTCGTGCCGGTTTCGGGCGTTACCATGAACGACTGCGCGGCGCTCGCGCGAGCCCTCGGCGCCCGCGTGGCCGCGGAGCTCGCCATCCCCGTGTACCTCTACGAGGAGGCCGCGGCGAGCCCCGAGCGGCGGAACCTCGCGAACATCCGCCAGGGGGAATACGAGGGGCTCGCCGAAAAGCTCAAGGATCCCGCGTGGAAACCGGACTTCGGCCCCGCCGCGTTCAACGCGAAGAGCGGCGCGACGGTCATCGGCGCGCGCGAGTTCCTCATCGCGTTCAACGTCAACCTGAATACGCGCGACGTCCGTATCGCGCGCGAGATCGCCTTCGATATACGCGAGAAGGGCCGCGCGAAGCGCGACGCGTCGGGCGCCGTCGTGAAGGACGAAAGCGGCGAGACGATCTTCGTGCCGGGAAAATTCAAGGCGTGCAAGGCGGTCGGCTGGTACATGGAGAATTTCGGCCGCGCCCAGATCTCGATGAATCTCGTCAATTATGGGATCACGCCGCCGCACGTCGTGTTCGACGAATGCGTGAAGCTCGCCGAGAGACACGGGGCGCGCGTCACGGGGAGCGAGCTCGTCGGACTCGTCCCGCTCGAGGCGATGCTGGGGGCGGGCCGCCACTATCTCGCGAAGCAGAAGAAGACGACGGGGGTCCCCGAATCGGAGCTCGTCCATATCGCCTCGCTCTCCATGGGCATGAGCGACCTCTATCCGTTCGAGCCCGCGAAGAAGATCATCGAGTACCAATTCAGGACGGAGGGCCCGCTCGTCGGGATGAAGGTCGACGCGTTCGCCGACGTCCTCTCGACCGATTCTCCCGCTCCGGGAGGCGGCAGCGTCGCCGCGCTCTGCGGGGCCTTGAGCGGCGCGCTCTCCTCGATGGTGGCCGCGCTCACGCACGGGAAAAAGGGGTACGAAAGCGCGTCCGACGAGATGGAGAAAGCCGGCGTGAGGGCGCAGGAGCTCAAAGCCGCGTTTCTCGCGGACGTCGATCGCGACACCGACGCCTTCAACAGGGTCATGGAGGCCATGCGCCTTCCGAAAGGAACCGCGGAGGAGAAGCAATCCCGCGAGGCCGCGATTCAGGCGGCGACCAGGGAGGCCACGCTCGTTCCCCTCGGCGTTCTCGAACGCTCGCTCGAGGCGGCGAAGCTCGCGCGGACCGTCGTCGAGCGCGGAAACAGAAACTCGATCAGCGACGGCGGCGTGGCGGCACTCGCTGCGCGAACCGCCGCCGAAGGGGCGTTCCTCAACGTGACGATCAACCTCCCCGGCATCACGGACGAGAGTTTCCGGAACGGGACGCTCGCCGAGGCGAAGCGGCTCCGCGCCGAAACGATCCCCCACACGGAAGAGACGGTCCGGCTCGCCGAGCGCGCGATCGCCGCGGGGAAGTGACGCGCATGCTCAAGCTCGATTTCTCTCTCACGCGGGCGCACGTCGCGGAGAACGCGCTCTCCGCGGCGCTTCCCCTTGCTCTCGACGAGCTGCGCTCCCTCGTGCGGAGAGAAGGCTCGGGGGCCGGCATGCTCGGCTGGCTCGACCTGCCGCTCGCGGCGCGCGGCGAGATCGCGCGGCTCACGGACGCCGCGAAACGGATACAGGACGAGAACGACTGTCTCGTCGTCGTCGGCATCGGCGGCTCGTATATCGGCGCCCGCGCCGCGATCGAGGCGCTGCCCCGGGAAGCCCCCTTCCCCGTTCTCTTCGCGGGCGTCAACCACTCCCCCGATTACCACGAACGACTCTTCGCGCGGCTCGAAGGAAAACGATTCGCGCTCTGCGTCATATCGAAATCGGGAACGACCCTCGAGCCGGCAATCGCTTTTCGCATCCTGCGGAACAAGCTTGTCGATCGATTCGGCGAGGCCGGCGCGCGCACGCGAATCGTCGCCGTGACGGACCGCGAATCGGGGGCGCTGCGGCGGATGGCGGCGAAAGAATCGTATGCCGACTTCGCGATTCCCGCCGGCGTCGGCGGGCGGTTCAGCGTGCTCTCCCCCGTCGGCCTCTTTCCCTGCGCCGTCGCGGGGATTCCGGTGCGCGACCTGCTCGACGGTTCGGCGGCGGCGCTCGACCGGTTCACGAGGAACGACGCGGCCAACGACGCCGTTCGCTACGCCGCCCTCAGGCATCTCCTGCTCCGCGGGGGAATGGCGATCGAGGTTCTTTCGACCTTTCACCCCGAGCTCGCTTCGCTGTGCGAATGGTGGAAACAGCTCGCCGGCGAATCGGAGGGGAAGAACGGCCTCGGCCTCTTTCCCGCCTCGACCGTCATGAGCACCGACCTCCACTCGCTCGGACAGTATCTCCAGGAAGGGCCGCGGAGCATTCTCGAAACCTTCCTCTCGGCGGCGGAACCGCGCGCGGACCTCGCCATTCCCGCCGACGCGGACGACGAAGACGGCCTGAACTACCTCGCGGGGCGGCGTCTGAGCGAAGTGAACCGAACCGCCCTCGACGGCACGCGCGAGGCGCACGCGGCGGGGGGAATCCCTGTTCTCACGATCGAAACGGAATCGATCGATCCCGCGTCCGTCGGCGGGCTCTTTATCTTCTTCGAAATCGCGATCTCGATTTCCGCGCGCCTTCTCGGCGTCAATCCGTTCGATCAGCCCGGAGTCGAGGAATACAAGAGAAGGATGTTCAAGCTTCTCGGAAAGCCCGGAACCCCATGATCCGCTTATGCGCGAAGATGCGCCGCCTCCACGCGGAGCGCCCGTTCGATGGAATCCTCCCCCTCGCGCTCGCGGCGATCCTGATCCTCTCTTCCGCGTGCGCACCCCGCGAGCCGTATACGAAAGAAACCTTCGTCATGGGAACGAAGGCGTGGGTAACGATCGCCGGCATGAGCGATCGCGACGCCGACCGCGCCGCGCAGGCTGCGTTCCGCGAGATGTACCGCATCGAGAGCGTCATGAGCACCTGGCGGCCTTCGAGCGAGATTTCCCGTCTCAACGCGGATTCGAGCGGAGCGCCCTTCGCGGCGTCGAGCGAGCTCTACTCCCTCATCGACAGCTCCCTCTTCTATTCGCGGGCGACCATGGGGGCTTTCGACGTGACGGTTCGCCCGCTCGTGCGCCTGTGGGGCTTTCAGGGAGGGGAGGCCAAGCTACCGCCCGACTCCGAGATAGCGCGCGCCATGTCGCTCGTCGGGTCGGGGAAGGTCGCGCTCGATCCGTCGAGATCGACGATCGCGCTCCCTCGGGGCATGCAGATCGACCTCGCCGGCGTCGCGAAAGGATACGCCGTCGATCGCTGTGTCGCCGTCCTCGCGGGGCTCGGCGTCCGGAACGCCCTCGTCAACATCGGCGGCAACATCTACGCGATGGGCGCGCATCCCGGGAAAGCGGGCTGGAGCGTCGGCGTCCGCGATCCGAATGGAGGCCTCGAAACGGTGGGAACGCTCGTCCTGCGCGACGAGGCGGTCGCGACCTCGGGGAACTACGAGAACTTCGTCGAGATCGAGGGAACACGCTACGGCCACATCATCGATCCGAGAACGGGATGGCCCGTCTCGCACGTCCTGAGCGTCACCGTCGTCGCGCCCACGGGACTCGCGTCGGACGCGCTCTCGACCGGGCTTTTCGTCCTTGGGCCCGGCGACGCGCCAGCGGTCGTCGAACGGCTCCCGGGTGTCGCGGCCCTTTTCGCCCTGGCGAACGATCGCGGAATCGTCTACCGCTCCGCCGGCGACCTGGACCGCCGATTGATTCTCAGGAATGCCAACATGACTCGATAAATCATCGAACCGCCAGGAGGCAAACGCTATGATCCATGGAAACACACCGCTTCGGCTCTTCGGAATCCCGCTCTGCGTTCTCCTCGTATCCCTCGGCTTCAGCTTTTCGAGTATGGCTCGGCAGGAGATACCGAAGGGAACGACCGCGCCCAACGACTCCATGCGAAAGGCGTTTCACGCGAGGACGGTTTCCCTCATCAACGAGCGCTGCGCCGGATGCCACAAGGGAAAGCACCCGAGGATGGGGCTCAATCTCGAGCCGGGAATGCTCGTCCAGGCGCTGAAGGACGTGCCGAGCCGGCAGATCGATTCCCTCAAGCTCGTCGACACGCGCAGGCCCGAACGGAGCTACTTTCTGATGAAAGTGCGCGGCGACAAAGGCATCAAAGGATCCCGGATGCCGGACGACGCGCCCGCTCTTTCGCCCGAAGAGATCAGGATGATCGATCGCTGGATTCACGGGATCTCGGGGTTCCGACGCGGTCCGAGACCGGCTCATTCCGCTCAGGACAGCACGCGGAAGCATTGAGTCGAATGATGGGACTTCCATTCAGGAAAGGCGGTGCAGGATGATCAGAAAAGAGCTCCGGCTCCCCATTCTCGCGATCTTTCTTCTGTCTCTCAGCGGATGGCTCTTCCATATGAGAGTCCATCCGGTGTCGTTCGATCCGGCGAATCCGTCGAACCCGGCCTTTTTCGTGCCGCTCGTCGCGGGGATTCTCGGCGTCGTCGCGACGCCGCTGCTCCTCAACTACCGACGCACATTCGTCGTCGGGTATCTCCTCAACGGCATGAGCGTCGTGATCGGCGCGATCACCATGGCCTTGATCAGCATCGCCCATCCCCCGTCGCCGCTCACGCCCCGGAGCATCCTGTTCGGGACGATGCTCGGAAGCATCCTGCTCCTTGCGGCGAAGCTGCCCATCGGACAGATCGTCCTGTACCATTACCACCCGAACGGCATGGGAAGGCTCTTCACACCGTTCTGGTGGGCGAGGCACTTCATCTACCTGAGCGCGATCTTCACCCTCGGGCATTTTCTCTGGAGGTAAGGCCGTGAAGCACTTTATGAGAGGCCGGATCGGTTGGTGGATTCTCCACGTCGCGGCGATTTCGTTCGCGTTCTATCTCGGACATCTCGTCCGATTCTAGCGGCCGGCGCGGGCCGCGCGCGGCTTTCGTACGCTACTTGATCGCTTCGATTCCCTTCGATCCGCGATCGAACCAGCCGCCGAAAACCTCGCAGCTCGCGCAGTCGTGCTCCTTGCGGAAGGTGGGCGTCCGTCCCGCCTTCTTCGCCATGTAGATCTCGAGGCGGTTCATCCCCCCGAGCATGGAGCCGAGCAGCATGAACGCTCCGGGCGCGAGGATGATGAGGAGAAACGGAACGTACGCCTGCCCCATGATCTGCGCGCCGAACATCGTACCGTTTCCGATGAGCTCGCGGATCATGCTGATCACGACGATCGAGATCGTAAATCCCAATCCCATCCCGAGCCCGTCGAGCAGCGAGTAGATCACGCCGTTCTTCTGGGCGTACGCCTCGGCCCTTCCCATGATGATGCAGTTCACGACGATGAGCGGGATGAAGATGCCGAGCTTCTGATAAATGGGATGGAAATAGGCGTTCATGACGAGATCGACGACCGTGACGAAGGTCGCGATGATGACGATGTAGCCCGGGATGCGGATCTTCTTCGGGATGAAGTTGCGAAGCGCCGAGATCATCACGTTCGAGCCGACGAGAACGAAGGTGGCGGCGAGTCCCATGCCGATGCCGTTAAAAGCCTCCGTCGTGATCGCGAGCGTCGGGCACATCCCGAGCACGATCCGGAAAATCGGATTCTCGGCCCAGAGCCCCTTCGTGAACTCCTTCATCGCCCCCATTACTTTTTCCCTCCGGTCGCGGGTTTTCCCTCGCATCCCGGTTTCGCGGCCGCGGGCTTCGGCGCGCCGAACACCTCGGCCTTGTGCGCCTCGAGAAACTCGAGGCCGGTTGCGATGGCGGTCGTCACGGCGCGCGACGAGATCGTCGCCCCCGTGATCTGCTTGAACGGGCCGCCGTCCTTCATGACGCTCCAGTTGGCCGGATCCTTGACGCTTTTCCCGACGAACTGACCCCTGAATGTCGGCGTCGCGATCTTGCTCCCGAGACCGGGTGTCTCGGCGTGCTTGACGATTTCAACTCCGATGACGACGCCCGCCGTATCGACCCCGACGAGGATCTCGATCGGGCCCGAGTAGCCGCCCGGAGCGACGGCGACGAACGCCGCGCCGATGACGGCCCCGTCCTTCTTGCCCGGGAAGAAGGTCATCTCCATCTGCGCGTCCTCGTCCTTCACCGTGACCTGATCCTTCTCGAGATCGTTGTCGGCCAGGGGCATGACGACCTTCACGGCGTCCATCTTCTCGGCCGTTTTCGACTTTTCAATGGGCGCCTTCGTCTCCTGGTCGACGAACGCCATGACCGCGGCGCATACGGCTCCGATCAGGGTGAGAACGAAGCAGAGTCTGAATATTTCCTTCATGGTGTGCATCCCTCCAGCGGCGCTCCGTCGCGGACGGCCCGGCGAGCGGCGCGGCGCTATGCGGCGGCCTTCGATTTCTCCTTCCGCGCACCGAACACCGTGGGCTTCACGTACCGGTCGATGAGCGGGGTGAACGCGTTCATGAGCAATATAGCGAAACTGACGCCTTCGGGATAGGCGCCGAAAAGCCTGATCACGACGGTGACGACGCCGCACCCGATTCCGAAGATGAGCTAGCCTCCCGGCGTGATCGGGCTCGTGACGTAGTCGGTCGCCATGAAGATGGCGCCGAGGAAGAGTCCGCCCGTGATCACGTGGAAGCTCGGATCGGCGTAGCGCGCCGGATTGACGTAGTGGAAGATGCCCGTCATCAGCCATACGCTCGCGATGAACGAGACGGGGGTATGCCACGTGATGACCTTCTTCGCGACGAGGAAGATGCCCCCGAGAAGCAGGAGCACGACGGAAACCTCGCCGAGCGATCCCGCCCGGAATCCGAGGAGCAGGTCGTATACCTCCCGCCTCGTGAGATGAACGTCGAGATTTCCCGTCGAGAGGAGCGCCATGCGCGCCTTGCCGAGCGGCGTGGCGGTCGTGACCGCGGCGGCGCCCCACGCGGAGTGCGTGACCCAGTTCGCCGTCATGTGCAGGGGAAAGGCGATGAGAAGCACGACGCGGCCGACGAGAGCCGGATTGAATATGTTGTAGCCGAGCCCCCCGTAGAACTGCTTCGTGATGACGATGGCGAAGAAGTTTCCGA
>JBFYZM010000091.1:0-9168 GCA_041309505.1 Candidatus Krumholzibacteriota bacterium | reverse complement strand
TCCACCGGAAGTTCAGCTCGACCCCGGGAGGTAGATCGCGCTTCTGGGGGCGAAGATTCGTTCCGGTGAATTGGAATCCTCCGATATAGGGCGCCGTGATGGTCAAGAACGGCGACGCGGTGACCGATACGATGAACTGCCGCACGTTCCATCCGCGCGTGAAGATCGCGCTCACCGCCCCCGCCTCGTCCTTCGCCTGCACCGCGAAGATGTGCGATCTCCTCAGCTCGAGAATCTCGTCGTCCCCGAGCCACGTGGAGCGGCCCGAATCGCCCGCCGCGCGGTACGAGATCCACGGGCTCCAATCCTCCTCATAGCGCCAGGGATTCTCGTTCAAGTCCAGAACCATATCGTACTCGGGCATGTAGCCGAATCCCGGGCTGTCGACGCGGTGATACAGGTAGCGTATCGATTCGGGATCCTGAACGTTGTCGGGCGAGTCGATCGGATCGACTCCGCGCCACTCCCATTTGATTACCTTGCCGAGCGACACCGTCGCGTTCCGGTCGGTCTGCGGGCGCGGCATCGTGATCTCGACGTACGGGGCGAGCGTCCACGCGGTGAACGACCGGTATACGGGGTCGGAGCGTTTCCCCTCGAGATCGACCGCGCGGATGAAGAAGGTGTGCGCTCTGTCGTAGCGCGTGTAGGAATGGCCGCCGTAAAAGACTTCCGTGGCCGAATCGTCCGCGGACACTTTGAATACGCTGTCGAAAACCGAGGTTCTGCGCCATTTATCGATGCCGCTCGTATCTTCGCGATGAAAACCGAGAGGGAAGCCGTCGACCACGACGAACTCGAAATATCTGATCTCCCCGTCGGGATCCCATCCCCCCCAGTAAAAATGAATCTGATATCCGGTCGTGGTTCCCTCGACGGGGCCGCTCGAAAGCCACACTTCGGGACTTTCATTCTCGATGCCCGCGCCGATGATCGCATCCTCGGAGCATCCGAACACAACGACGAGGATCGCGAGCGCCGCCCCCGAAAAAAGTCGCATCCCGATTCTCGCGTTCACGCCGGTACCTCCCCGGTATGCGGTATCGACCGATCCCTCACGATTGCTGCTTCGAAATATAGCAAGATGGAGGCACGCGATGATAATGCTTTTTATCCCTCGCGCGGGGATCGCGACGGACGCATCGCGATGAAGAGCGCGAACCCGGCGGCGAAAGCGCCGGCGAGGAGCGCCAGAGCCGGGGCCTGCCGGCCGAGAACGAGATTCCCGATGCCGAAGAGAGCGAGGTACAGCGCGGCGATCCCGCAGACGATCCTGATCGCCGTGCGCGGGCCCGAGACCTCGGGAGCGGCGCCCGGCGCTTCGCTCTTGAAGGCCCTCCACCCCGGCCCGCCGGGATGGCAGCGCTCGTAGAACCGGTTCAGGTGATCGCGGCCTACCGGCCTCGTGAGAAGGGTCACGGTGATCCATACGAGAATGGCCCCGAAAGCGGTGAGCGCGGTCGAATAGGGGAACCTGACCCATGCCGCTCCGCCGAAGCGGGAACTCTCCGAGCAGATCCCGAGCGCCAGCGTCGCGACGAGCGCCGTCGCCATGGCGGAGATTTCGGACCATGCGTTGACCCGCCACCAATACCACCTCGCCACGTATACGGAGCCGACGCCGGCCGTCACCGAGATGATGAGCTTCCACGCGAAGGAGATATCCTTGACGGCGAAAGATGCCAGCGCTCCGATGACGGCAAGAACGATCACGGAAATTTGAGCCGCGACGAGATACCGCCGCTCCGTCTTGCCCTTCCAGACGAAGCGCCGCAGCAGATCGTTCACCACGAGGGAGGAACCCCAGTTGAGTTGCGTGCTCTCGGTCGACATGAACGCCGCGAAGAACGACGCCAGCACGAGGCCAAAGAGCCCGGGAGTCAGAACCGCGCGCATGACCATGGGGTACAGACGCTCGGGGTCGTCGACCTTGCCGAAAAGCGCCATGCCGCTCAAGCCGACGACGATCCACGGCCACGGGCGCAGAGCCACGTGGGCGACGCTGAACCAGAGATACCCGAAAACGGAGTGCCGTTCGTTTTTCGCGGCGAAGAGTCTCTGGGCGAGATACCCTCCTCCGTCGATCGTATAGGAAGCCCACCATACGACGAGGACGAGAACGAGGAACTCGGTAAAGGGATTCGCCGCGGCGAGGGAATCGACGTTCGGAACGATACGGAACGTCCCGTCGACGGAAAAACCGTGCGCCGCGATCGCTTCCCTGATCGGACCCCAACCGCCGGCCGCGCGAAACGCGAGGACCGCCGTCGCGACGCAGCCCCCCATGGCGAGAATGAACTGGAAAAAATCGGTGATCACCACTCCCCAGAGGCCCGAGATAGTCGTATAACCCACCGTGACGATGAAAAGCACGAGGACGGTGAACGATTCCGCGTCCATTCCGACGATCGTTTTCGTTTCGTCCCACCCCATGATGACCACGACGATCTTCACCATCGCCTTCATGACCCAGGCGATAATGAGCACGTTCTGGAGGATGCCGAACCAAATCGCCCGGTAGCACCGCAGGACGGCGGCCGGCTTTCCGTCGTAGCGGAGCTCGACGAATTCTGCATCGGTCGTGATCCGCGCCCGATGCCACAGGTGGGAAAAGAGAAACACCGTTACGATCCCGCCGATCCCCCACTGCCACCAGAGCCAGTTCTGCCAGATTCCCCCTTTCGCGACGAGGCCCGACACGACGAGCGGCGTGTCGGCGGCGAACGTGGTCGCGACCATCGACGTTCCGATCAGCCACCAGGGGAGCGAGCGGCCCGAAACGAAGTACTCCTCCGTGTTCCGCGTCGCCCGTTTCCTCAGCCCGATGCCGATGGCGAAGGAAATGACGAGGTACGCCGCAATGATGAGGACATCGAGCACGGTGAGATGAGCGTTCGCCATGACTGCGAGGAGGCCCCCTCCTCTAGAATGAAACGGTGAAGCCGAGCATGAAAGCGAAACCGCTCAGATCCACCGAGCCCTCGCCGAAAGCGTTCCTGTCGGCGGTCGATTCGGGAGCGAAATTCAGATTGCCGTCCGCGTCCCGGTACGAGGCGAGAAAGACCTCGGTCGAGCTCCCGTCCGGATTCAGGCGTTCTCCCTCGAATCCCTTCACGACGGCCCGACGATACTTCAGGCCGAGATCGAACTGCACCGCGGGAACGATATCGAAGGAGAGCCCCGCGCCCGCGTGGAAACCGAATCCCCATTTCCGGAGATCCGCGCTCGCTTCCCCCGCGGACGGTCCGCCGCTCGCGCTCTCCTCGAACGTCAGGCTCGCGCGATACGCGCCCCCTCCGAGGCAGACGTACGGTTTCGCGAACGGCAGAGCCGGAAGATCCAGGTACGCGGTCGCCGTCACGGGATAGGCCTTCATCGTGTGCTCGTAGGAATAGGAGCCGAGACCGGTCTGCAGGACGAACGAGGATGTGCCGAAAATGATTCCGCCGCCCACGCCGACGCTCAATCGGGGAACGACGGAAACGACGACCTCCCCGCTGAATTCGGGAATCCAATGGATCGCGCCGACCTCTCCCGTGGCTCCCGAGGCCCAGAGCCCCTCTTCGTTCGCGTACTCCGCCGCATCGTTGAAATCGCCGTAGGAAACATAGCTCAGACCTCCGCTCGCCCGCACGCCGATACCCGCCGAGGCGCCGCGCGCCGCGAGGAGAAGAGCGAACGCGAGAAAGGCCGCCGCTCCCGTAAACCGCTTCATGACGATCTCCTTCCGGCGCCTCCCGCCCGGCGCGAGCGCGCTACCGTTTTTCCTTGAGCGTCTTTATCTTCTGGATGTCGACGCGCTTGCCGATCACGATCAGAATATCGCTGTGCTTGATGACGAAGCTCGCCGGCGGAACGAGAATGAAGTTCTCCGGAACGAGCTCCTTGATTCCGATCACCGTGATCCCGTAGCGGGATCGAAGCTGCAGCTCCGCCAGCGATTTCCCGACGAACGCCTCGAGCGGGGCGATCTCCGCTATGAGATAATCTCCCGACATCGGTATATAATCGAGAACGTCCGGAGTCGAGAGGCTGCGCGCGACCTTGATCGCCATGTCTTTCTCGGGATAGATGACATCCGTCGCGCCGACCTTGCTCAGTATCTTCCCGTGATCCTCGTTCGACGCCTTGACGACGATCCGTTTCACGCCGAATTCCTTGAGATAGAGCGTGATGAGGGTGGCGGCGCTCTCGTTCCCCCCCATACTTACGATGACCGCGTCCATTTCGTCGAGCCCGAGCCCCCTGATCGTTTCCTTCTGCGTCGCATCGGCGACGACGGCCTGGGTGCAGTACGGCTGGACGTGCTGCGCGGCGTCCTCGTCGAGGTCGACCGCCACGACGTCGTGCCCCTCTTCGAAAAGCGTCTTCGTGACGTTGAACCCGAAGTTGCCGAGTCCGATCGTCGCGTATTTCTTGCTCATGGCTCTTTCCCTTTCCTTTCAGCCCCAGGCGATTTACCCGATCATGACCTTTTCTTCGGCATACCGGTAGGGCGCAACGACCCGCCTGCTCGTGACGACATAGGCGACGGTCAGGAGACCGACCCTCCCGAGAAGCATGATCGCGATGATGACGATCTTCCCGAATGCGGTGAGCGAGGACGTGATTCCCATCGACAGCCCGACCGTGCCGAACGCGGAGACCGCCTCGAACAGATACGTCAGAAAATCCTCCCTCGGCGGATCGGGCTGCGTGACGAGGAGAACGATGAGCCCCGCAGTCAGAACGATGACGGCGAGAATGAAGATCGACAGCGCCTTCGAGACGGTTTCCTCCGGGATGGTCCTCTTGAAGAGGCTCGCGGAATTCCGCCCCCTGATCCGGTCGTTGAGGATGGCGACGAGCACGGCCAGCGACGTCGTTTTGATGCCGCCTCCGCATGAGCCGGGGCTCGCTCCCACGAACATGAGGATGACGAGAATGAACAGAGTCGCGACGGTCAGGGAACCGATGTCGAGCGTGTTGAAACCCGCCGTGCGCGCCGTGATCGACTGGAAGAGGGACGCGAGGATCTGCTCCTTGACGGGGAGCCGGGCTATCTGGTTGTCGCGCTCGAGAATGAAGACGAGAAAGGCGCCCGCGACGATGAGAATGATCGTCATCGTCACCACCATACGCGTGTGGAGGGAAACCGCCGCGCGTTTCCGCGCCCGGAAGTTCCGCACACGACTGAATAGTTCGTAAATGACCGGGAACCCGATGCCGCCGAGCACGATGAGCGAGCAGATCGTCGCGTTGAGGAGAATGCTCCCCTTGTAGTTCACGAAGCTCGTCGGGAAAAGGGCAATCCCCGCGTTGCAGAACGCGGATATGGAGTGGAACAATCCCGCGTAGGCCGCCGATCCGAACGACATCTCTTCCCGCCATTGCATGAACAGAAGCAGAGCGCCGACGATCTGGATCAGGAAGGTGAACAGAAAGATCACCTTGAGAAGACTCTTCACGTGCCGGTGCGGCGACGACGCGAAGGTTTCGGTGATGATCCAGCGTCCCCGCGCGCTGAATCCTCTTCCGAGGAAAAGGAAGAAAACGACGGAGAAGGTCATGACGCCGAGCCCTCCGATTTCCATGAGCGCCATGATGACCGATTGGCCGAACAACGTGAACGTCGTGCCGACGTCGACCGTGGTGAGCCCCGTGACGCACAGGGCGGAGGTGGCCGAGAAAAGGGCGTCGAGAAGAGGAACTCCCGGACCCTTCGAAGAAACGGGAAGGGAGAGGAGCAAGGTGCCGAGCAGATCGACGATCAAATAGCTGTAGATGATGATCAGGGCGGGATTCAATCTTTGGAAATGCTCCGCCATCTTGCGTTTGAATGCGCGTTTCGACTGGAACGCCCCCTGCACGTCCTGCAGCGCGATCCCGATATCCCTTATTTCACGAATCCTATGCAGCTCCCCGGTTTGACGTCGGCGCCGAGCACATTCGCGGCCGCCTTCGCGGCGTCCTCTTTCCTGAACCGTATCAACGTATGAACGATGCGCCAGGGGATGAGGAGATCCACCTCGTGCCGTTCGAGCTTCTGCCTGCGTTTCGGGATGTAGTGTCCCCGGCCGTCCCTGATCTCCACCGTCGCGAATTTCCCGTTCTCCACCCAGATGCCTATTTCGTCCACCGCCGTGACCTTGCAAAAGAAAGGTCCGTCCTCCGGTATCCCGGTGAACGCGAGACCTTCGTTGCTCACGAGCTTGACGAGCACGGTCTGATCGATGAGATCCCGGGCATCCTGCATCGTCATCCCCTTTCGACAGGGAACGGGACGGAGCTCCGCGAATTTCCGCAGAGTGTGAAGGTTGGCGGGGAAAAAATCAAATGGAAATGAAAGGCCGGCGGGAGCCAGAGAGCATTATGTTGTGGATAGGCAAGTTGCGCAATTGCGCGGAGGAACCATCGAAGCGCCGCGTCGCCTATTTCGATCGGTTCCGGACCGCCGCGCCGCGCCCGCGCGTTTTCCCGGCGAGCCGGAGATACGACGCACGGGAAGCGCCCGGCTCGTCGAGACGCTCGGCAAAGAGCGCTGCGATCTTCTCCCGCGTCACGCGGCCCGCATGGTAGGACAGATGAAGCGCTTCGCCGAGACGGGCCCCGAGCGCCCTCGCGACGAAGAGACGTTTTCTCAAACAGAGACCCGTGATTCCCGTGCCCTTCTCCGCCGCGCGACACGCGCCGCTCCCGTCGGACGGGCCGCGGAGCGAATCGCCTCCGGCGCAGGCCATGGAGGGATTGACGACCATGGCGGCGAAGCACACGAGCGCTTCGTCGATCGCCGTGCGGTAGAATTCGTCCACCGTCGAAAGCCGTTTCACGGGCCGCTCCATGGTTTCTCCCCGCATGAGGTGCAGCACGAAACGAGCGGCCTCCCGGGCCATGCGCGAAGGATCGTTCCTCACGACGAGAAGCGTGTTTATGGCGGACACATAGCGCATCCCGTCGCGTTTCAGGCTCTCGAGGACCGCCGCGATCTCCCGCGGGCCCATCTTTCGTGATCGCATATACGCGGAGAACGCATGGTACGTCGAACGGCACTGCACCTCGGGCAGAACCGCTTCGAACGTCTCCCGGCGTCCGTTCGAAAGCGCGATCAACGGCTTCCTGCTTTTCTTCGCGAGAAACCCGTAGATCTCCTCGATCGTCTCGTGCAGGAACGGCGTCGCGGCGTCGACCTCTTCTCCATCCGTCCATACGTCGATAATTTCCCGGTACGCCTGATACTTGAGCATCGGAAACGCGGTAAAAACGCAGTACCGGTCGTCGTCGATCTTCACCGCCTCGGCGTCCACGCGGCGGCGCCTCAGGAGCTTCCAGTATATCTCGTCGATGTTCTGCACGATGACGATCTCGCTGCCGCGCCCGCCGAGCTCGGCGCGGACCTCCGCCGGAAGATGATTGGCGGCGAGGTGCGATTCGCCGATGACGACGAGGATAAGGTGCTCCGGAAAAAACTTTCGAATGGTGCCGATTCTTCGCGCGGCGAGCCGATCGCGCCTGCGGATATATTTGAGATGATCGCGGTGCTCCGAATCTATGCCGAATATCGGTATAAACGGATCTTTCGCGAGCTCGAAGATGCGGCGATAGCTGCGCCAGTCGAATCCCCATTCCGAGCGGTAATCGATCGCGGCGAGGAACCGCTCCTCGCCGATCGTCCCCTTCATCCACCGGTCGAGGGAATCCTGCTGGTGGACGTAGAGCATCTCGAGAGCGAGCACGACCTTGCGCCCGCGCGCGGCGAGCTCTCTCATGAGACGAAGGACCCAATCCTGGCTCGCGTCGAGCGGATGATAATCGCCGAAATAAACGATATCGCGGCGGGAAGCTTCCTCGATAACCTCGTCCGCACGCGCTATCGACTTGAAATCGCGGAACTCCGAATGAAATTCCCTGATATAGCGGGACCGGCGCGTCTTGTCGACGCCGAAGATCTCGTGCTTGAGACGGGCGATGGCCTGTCGGTTCGCCCTGATTTCCTCCTCGATCCCTTTCGATACGGCCATCGTTCCCGTTCCTTCCGCGCGCCGCGGCCCGCGCGGATGATTTCCGTCGACAACGGGGCCGCGTTCATCTAATCTATCTGTTCTATAGCATGAGCCGTACCCGTCCGCATACGCTTGTGACATGAGAAATGGAGGATCGATGAATCCGGCGCTCGATTCGAATATGGACAGAATCCGCGCGAAGCTGCGCACGGCGCTCGACGAGAAGAGATATTCCCTTCACGAGCACGAGATTTACGAGATCCTCGGTCTCGCCGGCTTCCGCGTTCCGCGCACCCGCTTCGTCACGAGCGAGAAGGAAATCGACGCTCTGAACCCGGCTGAAATGCCGGGCGGCGAAGTCGTCTGCAAGCTCATTTCACCCGGAATGCCGCACCGGACGGAATACGGCGGGATAAAATTCATCCAGAACGATCCGAAGACGCTCGCAGCGACCTATCGCGAATTCGCGAGTCTCGCGGCGAAGGCGCGCGTCCCGTTTTCCGGGATGATGATCGCCGAGAAGGTTCCCGGCAGCGATTCGATCCCCTTCCAGCTTCTCGTTTCGCTCCGGCAGGATCCCTCGTTCGGACCGGTCGTCTTCTGCGGGCTCGGCGGCGTGGGAACCGAAGTGTATAAAAGGAGCCTGACGCGGGAAAAAGGGCTCTTCATCAGGGCGGCCTCCGAAATCGGCGACCGCGAGGGCACCGAACGAGCCCTCGACGCCACGTTCTTCTACCCCGTGATCGCGGGAAGAACCCGCGTCACGAAGAAACCGATCGTCGATACGGCGAAGCTCCGCGACGCGCTCGCCGCGTTCGCGAAGCTGGGCGAAGTCTTCTCCCCTCTCGCTGCGGATTCGCCCGTCACGATCGAGGAAATCGAGGTCAACCCGCTCCAGATCACGAGCGACGGGGAGCTCGTCCCGCTCGATGCGCTGATGCGCATCTCGGGAACGAAGCACGACCTGGCGACGCCTCCGCAGACCGGCATCGTCAAGCTGCTCGAGCCGAAGAGCGCCCTCGTCATCGGCGCTTCGGCGAACAAGATGAACATGGGACGCATCATTCTCCGGAATCTCATCAAGGGAGGCGGCGTCCCCAAGGAGCGAATCTATCTCCTCCATCCCGATGCGGGCGAAATCGACGGCTGCCGGGCGTTCAAATCGATCGCCGAGCTAGATCGGAAGAGC
>JBFYZM010000090.1:0-4389 GCA_041309505.1 Candidatus Krumholzibacteriota bacterium | reverse complement strand
ATATCTTCTCTTCGAGATCGCAGGAGTGGATGAAGGGGCGTGTCTCGATGATCCGGTAGATCTCGTTTTCCTGCATGGGCCCATCTTCGGGAAGATAACGTCTGTCGGGATCTATCATAAGCCCCAGTCCCGGATTGAACAACTCATCGGCGCAGTAATCGGGTTCCATCGGCACCACTGCACGGGTTTGCTTGTCATGCCAGATAAACTGGTCGCCGGAGCAGACGTACTCCCCCGCCAGGTTGCGTTGAAACTGCACCGTCATGCGAGGCGCGACGTAATACCAGGTTTCGCCGGACAGATTGAAGCTGCTCGGCGTGACGTCTTCATCGGTCTTCGTCACCTGAGCGGGAGCCCCGTAGCGGATGAGAACCTCCCCCCGGTTGTCCCATCCGGGGGCTTCAGGCGAGGCGAATCGTTCGCGCGCGAGGGGAATGCGTCGTTCATGCTCGGTGCGCCTCTCGTTCGTGTTGGTGGTCGGCGTGGGATCGAGCCTGACCCAGAATCGTCCGATCCATCTGGAGCGCTCCCGCGCGTTCGGCAGCGTCAAGTATTCCCGCATCTGATACGGATTCATGAGAAGTTGCAGCTCGGCGTAGGTTGCGTATTCCCCGGGCGGGAGTCGGGCGAGAAGAGAATCCTCCCCCGCGAAGCTCTCCGCGGCCGCGCGGGAAGGGGCGAGGAGGAACGCGCCCGAGAGGGTCGCGAGGCAGGCGAGAAGCCCGATTATGGCAGAATGCTTTTTCATCGGCGAACGGCGATGAGTCCTACGGAATCTATTTCAAAATCGAGAAATCCTCGTATTTGGTCGCTGTGCGGAAGCTGCGGCGGTCCGTGACCGTCACGATGAACCGGAACTTCCCTTCCCAGAGGTTCTCCGTCGCGACCGAAAGCCGCTGCGGCTGCGTCGCGCCGTAGCCGCTCGTTTCGAACGAGGAGCTGATCGCGGCCGTCTCCTCGAGGACGGGGCCTCGCCTGCGCTTCTCGAGGGGGATGATCCGGTACTCGACGCGGTAATAGGCGAGCCCTTCCGGATCGGTGTCGAGCCCGTAGATCTCGAAATACATCCAGAGCGGAAACGGTTTCCGGTAGGCGTGCGACGGATGCGGCACGACCTGCAGGTTGCCCTTGACGAAATCCTGGTTCGCCTCGGTCTCCCTGATGGCGCTCGCGAACTGGATGTCGCTCACCGACGGCGAGGCCGTGTAGGGCGCGAGCTCGACGTTCGTCCGGAACGCGGAGCGCCGCTTCGAGGTCCTGTCCCGCGCCTCGATGCCGATCCGGTAGTAGCCGGGCTCGAGCGCGAGGACGATCTGGGCGGGCACGAGGCTCGGGGGGCGCGGGCCCTTGTCGGAGAGCCGATCCCCGGTCATCGTCGGTTTCACCGTGTCGACGACGGAGGCGATTTCCTTCATGTCGACGTCGTGCACGAGAACCCTGAACTCGAGGTCGGCGGCGAGAACGCCGGCTTTCTGCACGAACTGCAGCTCGCTCGTGGGGACCTCGAAGCTGATTTCGGTGCGCAGCGTCCGCTCGCCTCCCCGGAAGGAGGCGATGTCGAAGATGAGGGGAAGGACGTTCTGGTCGAGGTCGAACGAGTAGATCGTCGGCCGGTCCTGGAGGGCCGCGTAGAAGTTGTTGATCGCTTCCTGGACCTTCTCTTCCTCCATCTCGGCGATGCGGTCCTTGAGCGTCATCATGCGCGTATCGGGGCTCGCTACGTAATCGATTTCGTCGGGATTGAAATCGACGAGATCCTTCACTTCGTCGGGGCTCATGAACTGCGTGGGGAACATCTCGGAGATGACGCCGTATTTCATGAGGGTGTTGATGTTCTGGTTTCGTTCGAGCTCGCGCCTCGAGGAGCGCCCGACCGGATCGCTCGCGAAGAAGTATTCTCCCTTGAGGTTGGCGTTCCGGAACTGAACGAGCATGTCGAGCGACTCGTAATACCAGACCTCGCCCGGGGCCGTCATGCCCGAGAACGACACGGTGCCCCAGATCTGCGTGCGGTTGCTCGGGAGACCGTAGCGGATGAGCGTCTCGCCGCGCCGGTCCCATCCGGGCGCCTTCGTCATGCCGAAGAGCCTGCGCGCGAGGGCGGCGCGCTTCTCGTGCTCCGCGCGCCGCTCGTTCTCCGGCGTCGCCGGCGTCGGATCGACGTCGATCCAGAAACGTTCGAACCATTCGGCGCGCCGCTCCGCCGTCGGGAGCGAGAGATACGCCCTCCGCTGGTATTTGCTCATGAAGTACTGCGCGGAGAAGTACGAGTAGCGCTCCTCGGGGGCGAGCTTCTTGAGGAGCGCGATTTCCCCGGGGAACGAATCCTTCATCCCCCGCGCGGGCGCGGCGAGGAACAAGCCGGCGACCATGAGAGCGGAGAGAAGGATGGAGAGCTTTCGCGTCATTGATTCGCCCGGTACAGAAGCAGGCCGCCGACCACGACGAAAACGATGTTTCCCATCCACGCGCCGAGAAGCGGATCGATCACGCCGCTGTGTCCGAGGCCTTGCCCTATTCTCAGCACTCCGTAGTAGGTGAAGCTGATCAAGAGCGTGAGCCCGAATCCCGTCGCCATCGAGGGCTTCCTCTTCGCGGAGGAGAGCGCGGCGCCGATCATCGCGAATATGAGACTCGTGAACGGAAAGCTGAATTTAAAATATAAGTCGACGCGGTACTTGTCAACAGGGCCTCCGCTCCGCGCGAGCTTGTCGATATAGACTCCGAGCTGGCGGAAGTTCATCTCCTCGGGGGCGATTTCCTCCTTGGAGAAATCCTCGGGGCGCTCGGGAAGCTCTTTCATCGGGAGCTTCGCGAACGTCTCTATCTTCTCCCCGTCCTTCGTGAAATTCCTGACGGCGCCGTCGACGAAGATCCACTCGGTTCCGTCCCAGAACGCCTTCTTGGCGTCGATCCGCCGCTCGAGGTTCCCCTCCCGGTATTCGTACAGGATCACGTTCATGAGCGCCTTGAGCATGACGTCGTACGTCTCGGCGTAGTAGGTTCTTCCCCGCTCTCCCTGGTAATGCACGTTCGAACGGTAGCGGGAGGTGTCCTCTTCCTTCGTCTTCTCGATGTTGACGCGCAGTATCTTGACGCTCTTCCGGTTCGACTCGGGCACGACGTACTCCCCGAACGCCATCACGAGGAAGCTGATGAAGAGCGCCGAAACGATGATGGGAAGGGCGACCCGCACGAGGGAGGTGCCCGACGCGATGAACGCCGTCAGCTCGTTCTGCTTCGAGAGCTTCCCGAGCGAGAAGACGGCGGCGAGGAGCACCGAGACGGGCATGATGAGCGCGAGGATCCAGGGGATCTTGAACGCGTAGAAGAGGACGACGTCCTGGAATCGCGCGTGATTGTCGATGTACGTGTTGATCTGCTCGGTCACGTCGACCGTGACGTAGATCACCGTGAAGGCGAGAAGCCCGATCAGGAGATTGCGCCAGAAATCGCCGAGGACGTACCGGTCATGAATCCGCACGACGCCACCATTTCGCGGGATTGAGCCGCGCCCAACCGATCGCGCCGGATTCCCGATTCGTCTGCCGGAGAACGATCACCGCGACGGCGAGAAAGATGATGTTCGCGAGCCACATCGCGAGCCACGGCTCCATGAGCCGGCGGTCGGCGAGCTTTTCCCCGCCGATGAGAAAGACGTAGTACACGAGGAAAAAGAGAATGCTGAAGCCGATGGAAACCGTCATTCCCCGTTTGCCCGACCGGATCGCGAGCGGCGCGCCGAGAAGAACGAATATGATACAGCTGAACGGGATGGCGAACTTCTTGTGAATTTCGACGCCGTACCTGTTAATCTGGCGCAGGTTCGAGTCGAGGGCGTAGGTCTGCGTCTCGAGTATCTGCAGGATCTGCTCCGCCTCGCTCTCGATCCTCGGCACCGCTCTCGCCGCGCCCGCCTCGGGCCGCGGAGGCGGCGGAGGGGCGCCGGGCGAGAGCGTTCGCGCGTCGTCGATCACGCGGGCGAAGGCGGCGACGATATAGTCGCGCGCGACCTGATTCATGTGCGCGCGCGTCGCGTCGCTCGTTCCCGCGTATTCGACGATCTTCGCGCGCATCATTCCCACCGTCATCTCCCGGTCGTTGCGGTGCGTGCGATCCGAGCGCTTGAGCGTTCGCTCCGTATCCTTGATGTTGAGCGTGAAATGCTTGAAGAGCGTGCGGCGGTACGTCTTGATGTCCGCCGGATCGGGCATCTCGTGGATTTCCCCGTCGTCGAGCTCGAAGCGCATGACGCTTTCTTCCTCGCGGTATATCATGCGTCCGCCCGCCGCGATGATCGATTTCGGAACGCCCCCCTTGAGCTCGAATATCTGGACTCCCTTGATCTCGCCCGTCTTGTCGTTCTTTTCCCGCACAAGGATCGTGTAT
>JBFYZM010000089.1:0-3913 GCA_041309505.1 Candidatus Krumholzibacteriota bacterium | reverse complement strand
TTATGGACGCCGAATGGAATCCCAATCCGGCAGAATCCTTCCTCGGTGGCCACTTCATGGACCATCCCCAATCTTGTATCCGATGGCGCCGGAGGCGCCATCATCGCTTGGGAATGGGGATGGGGCACTCCTTCGTACTTCGACATCTTCGCCCAGCGGGTCGATCCCGACGGGAACCTCCTCTGGCCGGATACGGGAGTGGTGGTCTGTGGTGCCATCGATGGCCAGTACTATCCCCAGATGATCCCGAACGGCGAAGGCGGGGCGATCATCACGTGGCGCGACATGAGGCAGGACACCATCGGGGCCGTGTATGCGATGCGCGTGACGGGGAACGGCGAAACCGTGGCGACCCTTCTCCAGAGCTTCGCGACCAGAGCACGGGGATCGCAAATTGTTATTGTGTGGCGTCTCGCCGAGATCGATCCCGATGCAAGGTTCATAGTGCTTCGCTCCTCGGGAGGCGGCTACGAGGAGCTCACCGATCCGGTTCTCCAAAGAGACGGGCTTTCGTTCACCTTTTCCGACGAGACATGCCGGCCGGGAGTCACGTACCGCTACCGCATTGACATCGAGACGGGCGGAGAGCGGAGGGTTCTCTTTGAGAGCGAGACGGTCTCGCTCCCCTCCTTCGAGCTCGCGCTCATGCAGAACTATCCGAATCCCTTCAATCCGGTAACGACCATCCGGTTCGATCTGCCGGAAAATACGAGGGTGAGGCTTGCCATCTATGACTGCGCCGGCCGGGAGATCGTGCCGCTTCTTGATGGCGAATGCGAGGCGGGTGCGCATGAGGTGTCGTGGGATGGCAGGGACGCGCGGGGCGCTGCCGTGGGCACGGGGATATACTTCTATCGCCTCATGGCGGGCAAACAAGCTCTGACGAAAAAGATGGTGCTTCTGAAATAGCCTTTGGATCGAATCCATCGACACAAAGATCGACGAGGTCGCACACCAGCCGAACGAGGATACGATCATCGAGAAAATGGTGGGAAACGCGAAGGTGTTCGCGCACCTGTTCCCGCAGGAGTGACGGGCTTCGAACGCCTTGTGACAATTCGATGGATGCCAAAGGAGGGCCCGCCCGAGCGGGCCCTCGCTGCGTGGGCAGAAGCCTCGCCCTTCCCACGGACATCATCGCTTCTCCCCCTGAGCGTTGCGCGGCAGGTGGCATTGACGCCGCTGCCACCGAACGCCGCCCAACCGTGCCCCCAGCGCCTCGGTGCGCACCTGGGTGATCGTCGCTCGTCACGAACCGTACGCCGTGCATGCCCCGCTCCTGCAGCGAGGCGTTGAATTCCCGCCAGTGCGCTTCGGCTTCGCTCAGCGACACACTCACCCCGAGAACGGACCGCTTCCCGTCCAATCTCACCTTGGTCGCCATGAGCACCGCGCAATCAACTACCGATCCCCCGTGCCGCACCTTCTCGTATCGGGCATCCAGAACGAGATGCGGCACCTCCCAGATCGGCCTCTGTCGCCGGCTCTCGAGCTTCTCATCGAACGCCTTCGCAACCCGCCACACCTGCATGCTCGTCACGTCGAGCTCGCAGAGTGCTCTCATGATCTCTTTCACTATCCGCATTGCCGATCAGAGAACCTCACTTCAGCTCCCCTCGAGAAACCTCGGCACGCGGTATTGCACCGCCTCGGCGAGGTGCCGCGCCGCGATCCGCTCGGAGGCGTCGAGATCGGCGATCGTGCGCGCGACCTGGATGACGTTCCTCCGGCTCCGCGCGCTGAAGAGAAGCCTCCGCTGCGCCGCGGAGAGGAGTCCCCTCGCCTCCGCTTCCATGAGGCTCGACGATTCGAGATCGGACACGGGCATATCGGCGTTCCGCTCGACGCCGGGCCGGGACAGGAAACGCTCCCGCTGCATATCGACCGCCCCGAGCACCTCCCGCCGCATCGCTTCCGAGCTCATCTCCGGCCGTCCCGATTCGCTCTCGAAGTCCCGGGGATCGACCGGCTTCACCGGCACGTGAAGGGCGATGCGGTCGACGAGCGGCCCCGAGATCTTGGCGAGGTACCGCCTGATCGAGAGCGGCGTGCAGCGGCACGGCTGCCCGGACGTTCCGGCGTAACCGCACGGACACGGATTCATCGCGGCGACGAGTTGGAAGCGCGCGGGATAGGCGAACGAGGCGTTCGCTCTCGATATGACGATCCTCCCCTCCTCGAGCGGCTGCCGCAAGCTCTCGAGGACGTTCCGTTTGAACTCGGTGAGCTCGTCGAGGAAGAGCACCCCGTTGTGCGCGATCGTGATCTCCCCCGGAGAGGCGCCCCTCCCGCCGCCCACGATGCCGGCGTCGCTCGCCGAATGATGCGGGGCCCGGAACGGCCGCTCGAAGCTCAGGGCGGCGCCGTTTCCGGTTCCCGAGACACTCGCGATCTTCGCGTTCTCGAGCGCCTCCTCCTCGCCGAGGGGAGGCAGTATCGTGGGAAGCCGTTTGGCGAGCATCGTTGTCCCGGAACCGTGCGGACCGACCATGATGAGGTGATGGCCTCCCGCCGCGGCGATCTGCATCGCCCGCTTCGCGGCGGCCTGCCCGACGACCTGCGCGTAATCGAGATCGAGACGGCGACTCTCGCCGTGCGGGAGATTCTCGATGCTCTCTACCGGTCGCGGCGCTCCCCCGTCGAGAACGCGGAGCGCCTCGCGCAGGTCGGCGCACGGCGCGACCTCGATCCCCTTCACGACGGCGGCCTCCGCTCCGTTCGCGTCGGGAACGACGAGGCGCCCGCAGCCGCGATCGCGCGCGTAGAGCGCGATCGGAAGAATGCCCTTGACCCGTTTGAGCCGTCCGTCGAGCGCGAGCTCTCCGAGAATGATCGTCCGCGGCGAAAGCTCTCCGGCGGTCTGGCCGCTCGCCGCGAGAATGCCGATCGCGATCGGCAAATCGAAGGCCGCCCCCTCCTTGCGCACGTCCGCGGGGGCGAGATTCACCGTGATCCGTTTTTGCGGAAGCTTGAAGCCGTTGTTCCTGATCGCCGACGTGACGCGCTCCCGGCTCTCGCGGACGGCCGCGTTCGGAAGCCCGACTATCGTGAATGAAGGAAGCCCCGTGGCGAGATCGATCTCGACCGTGACCCCGAACCCGTCGATCCCCAACACCGCACCGGAACGAATCTCGGCGATCATCCCAAACCTCCCCGCACACCGCCCCACGATCGCTTGGCGCCCCGCGAGCGCCGCAAGGCGCCCGCCGAAGCGTCACCTCGAACGAGAATTTCAGAACGCTCGGTCTCTTCTTCCCCCTCCGCCTCGTAAGCACCGCCGCGGCGACGATCGGCAGCGCGATGGTCGCGTCGCAGAGAACCGAGACCTGCTTCGCCGACGGCGCGATCTTTCCCCAGGATACGGCCTCGTCGAACGTGCACCCGCTGAGTCCCCCCCATTGGGGCGGATCGGCGACGAACTGAATCGCATAGCGGTGTCCGTCGACGGGCCGTCCGAGAACCTGGTTCGTGACCTCCGTCTGCTGAATGAAATTCTTCGGCGTGCCGCCGCCGACGTAGATCACCATCGTCCGCTTCATCGCGGCGATATCGGCCGTCTCCTCGACGTCGCCGATCATGTCGAAAATCACTTTGGGCGAGCGCCCGGCGAGCCCGATGCCTATCGACGAGTCCCCGATCGCCGGGCAGTACACCGGCACGCCCTTCCGGTACGCCGCGCTCAGGATCCCCTGCTCCCCCTTCGACAGGCGGTTCGCCTCCTTGCCCAGGAGAGAGAGAAACTCCCTCGTCGTGTAGGGCCGGTCCTCGAGCGTCTTAGTCGCCCATGTACCGATCTTCTTGTCGAGGCCCTGGAACCCCTCCTCGTCGGCGAAGGTGTCGTAGATCCGGTCGACCATCTGCTCGCGGAGCTTCGCGTCGTCCACGTTCGGGGAGCCGAGATAGTGGAAGCTCC
>JBFYZM010000088.1:0-19687 GCA_041309505.1 Candidatus Krumholzibacteriota bacterium | reverse complement strand
GGCGAATCTCCACCAGATCAGGGAATACAAGAGCGCGGCCGAGATGATCACGCGCACGGAAAGCTCGCCCGAGGCGCGGGAGAACATGCAATGGCTGCTCGACGAGCGCTGGAGCATGATGACGCAGGCCTTCAAGGAGGATCGGGGATTCACCGAGGAGAAGATAGTCGAGCTCATGAACTTCGCGCTCTTCACCGCTCCCGAGGCGAAAGCCGCGGGGCTCGTCGACGGCGTTCTGTACTGGGACGAGCTCGAGAACAGGCTCAAGGGCGAAGAAAAGGATCTCCGGACTGTTTCGCAGGCGACCTACGCCGATGTGAAACCCGAAAAGCTCGGTCTGAAAGGCTCGAAGAAGATCGCGATCGTGCATGCGAACGGGATGATCGGCGGCCGGAAGAGCAGGATCGATCCGATGTTCGGCGTCATGATGGGGCATGAGAGCGTCATCGCCGAGCTTCGCCGCGCGAAAAAGGACAAGAACGTGGCGGCGATCGTCTTTCGCGTCGACAGCCACGGCGGCGAGAGCCTCGCGAGCGATCTCATCGGCCACGAGGTCGAGATGGTCTCGAAGGAAAAGCCGGTCGTCGTGTCGATGGTGGACGTGGCGGCTTCGGGGGGGTACTACATCGCGTACGAGGCGTCGAAGCTCGTCGCCGATCCCATGACGATCACCGGATCGATAGGATCCATCAGCGGGAAATTCAACATGCGAGGGCTCTACGACAAGCTCGGCATCACGATGGATTTCATCGAGAAAGGGCCCAACGCGCTCTTCTACTCCGACTACGCCGATTTCACTCCCGAGCAGCGCACGCGCTTCGAGGAGAACCACTGGGCGGGATTCGACATGTGGCTGAGGGACGTCGCCGAGCACCGGAAGATGACGTACGAGCAGGTTACCTCGCTCGCGCTCGGGCGCGTCTGGACGGGCAGGCAGGCCAAGGCGAACGGGCTCATCGACGAGGTGGGCGGTCTCGACAAGGCGATCGAGGTCGCGAAGGAGCTCGCGAAGATCCCCGCGGATCAGAAGGTCACCGTCGTGCATTACCCGAAGAAGAAAGGGCTCCTCCAGGCGTTGGTCGGCGGAGAGGGGGGCGGCCTCGCGGCGGCGGCCAACTGGGTGATCTATCGTTACATCAGAGACGACGTCGCCGGAACGTGGAACACGTTGAGCTCGCGGAATCTCTATATGCTGGACGCGACGGCGATGGAATAGGAGCATCCATCTCAAGCATGCGAGGAGGATGAATTGTCTCGAACATATGTCCGCGCGATCGTCCCGGCCGTCGCCCTCGCGCTTCTCGTCTCGCTGAACGCGCGCGGCGCCGTAAAGCGTCCCGTCACGGCGGACGATCTCTGGAAGATGAAGCGCGTCGGATCGCTCTCCCTTTCGCCCGACGGGAAAATCGCGGCGGTCGTCGCGACCGAATACGACGTCGCGAAGAACGAGGGGCAGGGGGATATCTGGTTTGTCAGGACCGACGGATCCGGCGCGAGCCGGTTCACGACGGGCGCGACGACGGAAAGCTCCCCCGTATGGAGCCCGTGCGGAAAGAAGCTCGCGTTCGTCTCCAAGAGGGAAGGGGACGACAAGCCGCAGCTCTACGTCATCTCGCTCGACGGAGGAGAAGCGGCGCGCTTGACCGAGATGCCGCTCGGCGTCTCGAATTTGAGATGGGCCGGGCATAAGATATTTTTCGTTTCCGAGGTCCTTCCGGGGTACGAGGGAAAGCTCGATTCGATGAAGGTCGAGCTCGAAAGGCGCGCGAAAAAGAAAATCACGGCGAAAACGACCGAGGTCAGGCTCTTTCGCTACTGGGATCACTGGCTCACCGAGGGGACCGTGCCGCACCTGTTCTCGATCGAATGCAAGAGCGGCCGCGGAGGAGCGCTGACCGATCTCACTCCCGGCTGGAACCGGCTTCTCACCGATTCGGGCGATCTCGATTACGACGTCTCCCCCGACGCGAAGGAAATCGCCTTTTCGGCGCTCGAGTTCGGCGCGCCCTACGACTCGCTCGTAAACGATATTTTCCTGATCGACGTCGCCACGCCCGGCGCTGCGCGGAACGTCACGCCGGAGAATCCGGCCGACGATCTCTCGCCGCGCTACACGAGCGACGGAAAGCACATTCTCTACGGGATGCAACGCATCGTCGGATTCTACGGCGACCGCGTGCGGCTCGTGCGATACGATCGATCGACCGGCGAGAAGAAGGTCCTGACGGAAGACTGGGATCGCTCGCCGTCCGGCTGGGTCGACTCGAAAGACGGGAAGACCGTCTTCTTCGGAGCCGAAGACCGGTCGGCGACATCGCTCTTTTCGATCGGGATCGACGGCGGAGCGGCGAAACAGGTGTACCGCGGAGGCACGAACGGCTCCGTTGGCGTTACGGACGACGGAAGGCTTGTCTTTTTCCACAACGAGCTGTCGGCGCCGAACGAGGTCTATTCCGTCCGGACGAACGGGAAGAGCCTCCGCAAGCTCAGCTCGTTCAACGACGAGATCCTCGCCGGTCTCGAATTCGGCACGGTGGAGGACGTCGTCTATAAAGGATTCGGCGGCGCGGACGTACAGATGTATGTCGTGTACCCTCCCGGTTTCGACGCCGCGAAAAAATGGCCGCTCCTCATTCTCGTGCACGGCGGGCCGCACGGCATCTTCGGCGACGAATTCCACTTCCGGTGGAACGCGCACGCGTTCGCCGCTCCCGGTTACGTGACGGCGCTCGTGAATTTTCACGGCTCCTCGAGCTTCGGACAGGATTTCACCGACGCGATCACCGGCGAGCACGGGCGAAAGCCCTTCGAGGACGTGATGAAGGCGGCCGACCTTCTCGTGGGCAGGGGATTCGTCGACGGGAAACGCATGGCGGTCGCGGGGGGGAGCTACGGCGGATACCTCGTGAGCTGGATCGGCACGCAGACCGACCGCTTCGCCTGCCTCATCAACCACGCGGGGGTCTTCGATCTCTGCGCGCAGTTCGGCTCGGACGTGACCTTCGGGCGGGAGCGCTCCTACGGCGGAAATCCATGGACGAGTCTGGAGAACGTCATCCGGTGGAGCCCCGCGCACAACATGGCGAAATACGTCACGCCGACGCTCATCGTTCACGGCGAGCGGGATTACCGCGTGCCGGTCGGGAACGCCCTTGAGCTCTACGGCATGCTCGGGGAGAAAGGGGTCCCGGCGAAGCTCGTCTATTTCCCCGACGAGAATCACTGGGTGCTCACCCCGCAGAATTCGTTATTTTGGTACGGGGAGTTTCTCGATTGGCTCGAACGGCACATCGGCGCCGGGCCGGAGGGCTAAATGAAAGAGATGGTTCTCGTGGTGTTCGCGATCGCCGCACTGATCCCGGATTTCGCCTCCGCATTCGATCGGCCCGCGGGGAAGATGCTCGCGTCGCGCTCCGAGACGATCGCGAAGAGCGGCATGGTGTGCGCGGCGCAGCCGCTCGCCGTGGAGATCGGCGTCGGCGTGCTGAAAGCCGGCGGCAGCGCGGTCGACGCGGCGATCGCGGTCAACGCGGCGCTCGGGCTCATGGAGCCCGTGTCGTGCGGGGTCGGCGGCGACCTCTTTGCGATCGTATGGGACGCGAAGTCGCAGAAGCTCTACGGGCTCAACGCGAGCGGCCGGAGCCCCGCGCTCCTTACGATCGAAGAAGTGAAGAAGCGCGGTTTGACCTCGATGCCGTACACGGGCGTCGTGCCGCAAACCGTGCCCGGCTGTGTCGACGGCTGGTTCGAGCTCCACAAGAAATTCGGGAAGCTCCCGATGAAGGACGTTCTCGCTCCGGCGATCAAATATGCCGAGGAGGGCTTCCCCGTGACCGAGGTCATCGCGCATTACTGGGAGATCGGCGGGAAGCGCCTCAAGGACGAGCCGAATTTCGCCGCGACGTATCTGCCGGGCGGCCGCGCGCCGGCGAAAGGAGAGATCTTCCGCAATCCCGACCTCGCGCGGACCTACCGGATTCTCTCGGAAAAGGGGAGGGACGCATTCTACCGCGGCGAGCTCGCGCGAACGATCGATGCCTTCGAGCGGCGCATCGGCGGATTCCTGCGGCTCGAGGATCTCGAGAACCATTCGTCGACGTGGGTGAATCCGGTGAGCGCGAACTACCGGGGCTACGACGTATGGGAGCTTCCGCCGAACGGCCAGGGGATCGCGGCCCTGCAGATTCTCAACGTGCTCGAAGGCTACGATCTCGCGAAGCTCGGCTTCGGGAGCGCCGAGGCGCTTCATCTCATGATCGAGGCGAAGAAGCTCGCCTTCGAGGACGCGGCGCGTTTCTACGCCGATCCCGATTTCGTGAACGTTCCCGTCGAGCGGCTCGTTTCGAAGGAATACGCCGCCGAGCGGCGCGCGCTCATCTCGATGGAGCGCGCGCTCCGCGAGATCCCGCCGGGAGACGTTCGCCTCGAGACGGGCGAGACGACCTACCTCGTCGTCGCCGACAAGGAGCGCAATTTCGTTTCGCTGATCCAGAGCAACTACGCCGGCTTCGGCTCCGGTCCCGTGCCGGACGGGCTCGGCTTCTGCCTGCAGGATCGGGGCGCCCTTTTCAATCTCGATCCGAAACACCCGAACGCGCTCCTTCCGCGCAAACGACCGTTTCACACGATCATTCCCGCGATGGTCACGCGCGAGGGGAAGCCGGTGTTCGCCTTCGGCGTCATGGGAGGCTCGATGCAGCCGCAGGGGCACGTCCAGGTGCTCTGCAACATCGTCGATTTCGGGATGAACGTCCAGGAGGCGGGGGACGCCCCTCGCTTCAATCACATGGGATCGTCCGAACCGACGGGCGAGATCATGAAGGACGGGGGCGAGGTCGCGCTCGAGGGAGGCTTCGCGCCGGAAGCGATTCGCACCCTCATGGAGAAGGGGCACACAATCGTCGGCGACGCGGGCGGCTTCGGCGGCTACCAGGGCATCTGGTGGGACTGGAAGAACGACGTCCTCCGCGGCGGCTCGGAATCCCGCAAGGACGGCTGCGCGTCGGGGTACTGAGCCGTCAGAGCAGGAAGCCGATCGCCATCTTCCATTCGCGAGTCACGTAATCGGATTCCTCATAATTGATCGGTTTTCTGAGACTCATCTGCCCCATGATTCTGTATGCCGAAATCGAGAGATAATGGCCGCCAAGAGGGATTTCGCAGCCGGCGCCGATGATAAGCGATACCTGCACTCGCTGCAATCGCTCCAAGATGTCGGTTGATTCTCCGCCTTCCGATTCCGTGCGCGAGGCGGAGAGCAGGTATGCCGGTTCTATCCCGAGGCACGCGAAAACCCTCGGCCGCGCGAAGGGATAGAGCTTGAAAGAAGCGGGAGCGGCCAGATAGTGAAGAGAGAGTTCCGCGTCTCCCTGGCTCGAGTATCGCACACCGACCTGATAGGCCAGCCTGTCGTGCGCGTGGGCATGGAAGAACGCGCCGCCGCCGAACCTTGTCGCGCTCGCATCGCCGGCGGTACCGCCGTTTCCGTCGTACTGCAACGACACTACGCTCAAAGCCGCTTCGATTATGATCCTTCGCTCGATTGTATCGCGAAGACGCCGCATTTCGACGAAGCGCTTCGACTCCGCCCCTGCCGCGATCGCGACACAAATTGTGTCGTCAGCGAAATCCGGATTCTTGATCAACAGAACATAATTGCCGACGGGGAGGAACACGCCCTCGAGCGGAGTCGACCCGAGCATCCGGTCCCCCATCGATACTGCGCACCCCGACGGGTCGCTCGCGAGATGAAGGCGCCCGAACAACTCCTTTCTGAGATCGTCGTATAATGAAAGGAGTTCGATCGGATAATAGGCGGGATCCGCGCTCAGGTCGGGGAACTCTATCAGAGCGTCCCGAGCGGCCGATCGAGCCGCCGCCTTGCCCTCCGCGGCGAATGCTATCGTCACAATCTCGTTGTATGCCTGTTTCCGATCGTCCGCCGATGTCGCGCCGTCTGCCAACAGGGCTCTTGCGTATTCAAGCGCCTGGCCGTAATCGCCGAGCTTCCGCATGAGCCTGATATCCGGGATTCTCGGCGCCTCGCTTGTTCCCTGCGCGTGCGCAAGAGCGGCGCTCGAACATATCGCGATCGCCAGCGCGATCATTACCCGGCGGTCAGCGAAGCCGACATGCGACATCCGTCTATGGCTGAGCTTCATCATGCGTGCACCTTTCTCATTTGGGGTTCAGACGGGCCGATCGTTCATGAGCCTCGTTTGAGCACGATCGCTTCCCGGTCATTCTTTTGAATCGCTTCAAGCGCCCGTTTTGCCTCGCCGTATTCCTGCGCTTCCACCCGGGGCGCCGTTATTGTGAAGGTCCTCCGCAGAACGATCGCGCCGTCATCCTCGCGGCACGATCGTTTGTAGGAGAACCAAGAGCTCTCGTTCGTCACGAAGCCGGGCAGTTGCTCTATCAAATAATTGGGCGGGAGCGCTATCCTCGACTTGAGAGTCCAGGAGACGGGATAGGGGAACATGATCTCGAATCGCCTGCTCTCGCTCTTGAATGCCTCCAGCTCACGGTCATCGAACCATCCGGAGAACTCGATTTGCAGCACGTCGCCGGCTCGAATCCCGAAATTCCTCTTGGCGACGCGGAAGCTCGCTGCGATGGTGTCCTTGACGTCGACGTCGATGGAGAGGCTGTCCAATTCGAAGTCGCCCGGATGCAGTTCGCCGAGAACGTCGCGGAGATTATCCGCGACGGCGCTCCTCCCACCGGATGCGAACCGGCGCCGCATTTCCAGAAGCGGCTGCCCGGTGAGCCGTATGCGGGAGCGGCCCGTGACGCGCCCGATGTCGTCGATCCTCAGATTCATCTCGCAAGAGACGAGATTCGCGGAAGCCGCGTCGAGCGGTGTCGTGATAAATGAGTGTTTTCCGTCGCTCTTGAGCCACAGCGCCCGCACCCCTTGACACTCCCACGGGACTTGATCGACTCCGCATTCCGGGGACGACGGATCGATCCAGTGTCGCGCTCCGCGCCATTCGATCATCAGGAGCGCGCGATTCAAAGAGGATGGATCGGGATTCCTTTCATCGAGCATGCCATGCTCGACGTCGCCGGCGAGAACGACCGTCGATTCGATGCCGCGCTGTTCGAACATCCGTTTGAGAACGTATGCCGACTCGAGCGGATCGCCTTCCCCGAGCTCCGCGCTTTTCTCGGGGTTTCGATAGTAGAATTCATGGACCGCCGGCTGAAACCGCCTGTGGAATTCTCCGAGAACGCTTTCGAGGGTCCCGACGATGCCCAGGGTATCCCGGGCGGGAAGCTCCCGGACCATGGCCTGGATCGCCGATCGATACCGGCCCGATGCATCATCGTCCTTCCATGTCTCGGCGTCGTAATATCGGGAAAACGCTTCGGCGATTTCGTTCCAATTCTTGGCGATGAGCGGCAGCTCCCACGGAATCCCGCTCTCCTCGATATACTGCGCGAGCCAGGCATCGTACTCTATCCTGAAGAACCGCAGGTACTCTTCCATGGTGATCTGCCTGATGCGGTAATGAACGGTCGGATTGCCGACGTTGCTCCGAGGCATGTACTCTTCGTTCACGTACGGGGGGACCATCTCCATGGTCAATCGGTGGGCTTCGTATTTCCCATCGATTTCCGACGACACGGACGCAGCATTGCTTTTCGGCGTGAAGGTGAAAGCCACGAGAGCGCCAAGGGGCACCCTGAATACAAGTTCGGATCTCAGCGTCGGAATGCGAGAGGAAAAATCCCACTCCCCCCACGTGATGCGATGCTCCGTCCGGAGTGTTTCGACGATCTCGACAATCGATCCGACTTCCAGCCCGGGCAAGGCCGCGCGATATTGGTATCCGGAACTGCCGATCGCCATTTTCCGGATCTGGCTCTTCTCGACCGGTCTGCGCTCTCCGCGTGGAGAAACGACGGTCGCCTCGACGCGACAGTCGACGACCTCGACAAGGTACACGTCCGAGATATAGTCGCCGAAACGATCGATTCCTTCTCCCGTCAGTATCTTGATGGCGCGCGCATGCTCGATGACGGTTTCGTCGAACGACCACGCATGGATCTTGCGATCGATGAGAATCACCGCGCTGCTGCCGGGAAAATTCGCATCGGTGACGAGGGCCGCGACACGGGAGTCGTATGGCGGAAGGTCGGCCGCGGTCGCCCAGGAGGATTCGAAGGAACACAGGAGGAGATTGGCCGCGCATGCCGCGAGCAGCGCATTCCTGAATGCCGAACGTCGTTTTCTCATGTTCTGCGCCTTTCCGTTGAAACAAGCAAGCGCTATTCCCGCCCATGCGCTCATCTGCGCTCGGCGAGGATTCGTGTATTCTCAACATCAAGAATCGCTTCGAGTTGATTCCGCACAGCCGCGCAATCGGCGACGGGAATCCGGGAGTATGTGACCGTCCATTTCCTGGAGAAGCGCACCGTCCGTCCCTCGACGCTTCCATGGTACGTATATGCAAAGCCTTTGCCCTGCACAGATCCGGAAGGCGGGGCTTCGCGAATCGACCAGGAGTCGGGCAGCGTGAGATCGAGATTGTATTCCAGGGAGCGCGATGAGGATAAGGAAAGAGGATGCCTGCGATCTCCGCATTCCGGCAGGTCGATTGTCAACGGATTGCCCACGACGCGCATGAGGGGATACGGCGCTTCGGTGTCGAGCAACGAAGGATCGATTCCGATAACCGTGATCGTCAAACTGTCCGAGTCGGGATTCTCTCCGTCGACAATCGCCTTGTCCACCCGCAGGGACGGCATGATATCCTTGAGCAGCGTGGCTGCCGTTTCGACCTTCGGCTGTTTTGCTCGTTTCATAAAGAAGCGTCTGCCATCGATCGCGAAATGTCCTTCCAGCGTCATCGCAATGGTCGCTTGTGCGCTGCCATCGTTCGAGATCTTTGCCGTCACCGAGACGGTGGAGCGGTTGGGACGGGGGCTATCGTACGGAAGAGTCATCAAGCGCTCCGCGCCGGCTCCCACCATGAGCGCCGCCGCTCCCTGATCCATCTCGGGCAAAATGCCGAGGCCGCACATGTCGCAGGTGGGGTCGAGGTAGGAAACTGCGCCATCTATCCTTGCCGCGACGATCACGTGATTGAAGTAATGAGGCAGCGGGAATATATCGGGGATCGAGCCGAGATCAGCGGTGCGTACCAGGGCGAGATGCGCATCGATTCCTGCTGCTCTGAGCGCGGCGACGAGGACGGCTGATTGATCCTTGCAATCGCCATATCGATTCGTAAGAACAGCTTCTATCTGGTGAGGGCGGTACCCCTCGTCGCCCAGATAAACGGCGACGTATCGCAGATTCGTCTGGATCCAGCCGTAAATCCTCGAAGCCTTTTCACGTTCGGACAGGCCGGTAAGCTGCAAGGTTTCCAGCAACGATCGAAGCCCCTGACCGGCATCGAGACTCTTTGCACAGAGCCTCTCGTACCAGTCCGCGATCCCTCCCCACGAATCGGAGCTCGGGGAAGATCCTGGCGTGGCGTCTCCCTTGATCGAGAACCACAAGGCCGGAATTATCTCCGCCCGCGCCGGCATCAGCGTCTCGTACCGGATCGGTTCGATGTCGTGTCTTTCCCATATGAGCATTCGCTTCCCGCCGCCCAGCTCCGTTTCGATGTCGGGAGTGTCGTCCATGAGCGACGCATGGACGGAGAAATCGAATGTGCGAGGATGAATCAGAGTGTATCTCCGCGTGAGAACGGGAAGCTCCCTTTGAAACGGCGCGGGATCCCAAAACAGGATATCCTCAAGCTCCCAGGTTACCTTGATCTCGATTATCGTGCCGGCGGTAGCCGCCGGAAATCTGAACGAATGGGACTTCCGGTCGCTATAGAGCACGAAATCTTCGAAGTCGGGCATGATGGCGATGTCGCTCGATGCGATGACCTTCTCGCGTCCGTCGGGATATATGGCGCGGCTTTCTATCGAGCGTATCTTTTTATTGTTGGTGCTGGTGAATCGAAACGCGCTTTCATCCGGAAATCCCGATTTCAGCAATTTCTTCACCAGCCGCATTTCGTGGATCGCCGTGCGTCCAGAGATTTCCATCCGATCTTCCTCGATTAGGATGACGGCCGGTCCGGTCCTGAGCGATGGAGGAATATCGAGAGAAGCGAGCTGTTCGATGGAACCATGGCGCGCTTCTTCGCTTATGCGCGCGGGGATCGTGCTCGTGATGGCGAATGTGGCCAAGACTATGAAGATGGTGAACAAGGCGCCCCTCCGCAATGTTCGGGAATACTAAAACAATCGGGGAGGTTTTTGCAAGGGAGTGTTTTAAGGTGCGCCCGCGCTGTCGCGTCAGCCTCGCGAAAGAAGGGTCGCTCTGCTCCGCCTGATCTTCGGAGAATCGACGATCTCGAAGCCCGCCGTTCGGGCGGCGGCGACGGTGTCCGCGTAGGCGCACGCGGAGACGTGCGTTTTCGGCTCCACGACGAGGAATCTGCCCCCGGTCGCGAGCGTCGATCTCACGAGCGCGAAGAACGCGCGCGCGTCGCTCACCTCGTGCACCATATAAAAGGCGAGCGCGAAGTCGACCGTTCCCGCGAGATCGTTCGCCCAGGCGCCGCCGACGTCGACGTGGCGCGCCTCGATACGGTGAAGGAGCCCCGCGTTCGCCGCTCGCTTCTCCACCTGTCCGAGCATCCGGGGCTGGACGTCCGCCGCTATGACCCGGCCGGTTGCTCCGACGAGCCGCGCGAGGTCGAGGGTGAATGTCGCCATGCCCGGGCCGAGATCGAGAACGGTCATCCCCGGCCGCACATGGGGGGCAAGAATCCTGTTCGGATTGTGGACGAACCGCCTCAAGGGGTTCGCGAGAAAGTACCCCATCCACCAGGGGCATACATGATGATCCGCCATCGTTTCCGCCTTTCGCCCGCAGTATATCCGATTTTCCCGGTTTGTATTAATTTTTTATTGAACTTCCCGCCGCGTTTCGATAGCTTTAGCTCAACCGGACACTTGGAAAGGGAGGTCGAACATGAAGAAAGTAGTTATGTGCAGCGGAAGCAAATGCTGCCCCGAGGCGCTCATCGACGGCGATCTCGTCACGATCAAGGACGATGACGGCGGCAAGGTCAATCTGACCAAGGAGCAGGTTCGGATCCTCTGGGAGAACCTGAAGTAACCCCCGAGGGCAGAATGCGCATGCGAGCGCTCCGGATCTCTCCGGAGCGCTTTTCATTTATTCCAGGTTCAGAAGATACTCCGGCCAATCTCCCGGAAATTCGATCGTGTAGGCGATTCTGATCTCGATCTTCTGTTTCGGGGCCGGTGAGAGATTCCAGGTGAGAATGCCGTCCTCGCGCTCCTCGGCGGGCCGGGGCTCGAGGTCGACGTTCGTCACCTTGACTTCTTTCAGAGTCGAGACCGGGATACGATCCTGCAACTTCACGTTCGCGGCGTCCTTCTTGAAATTCTCGAGCGTGACAAGAAAGCTGTAGCGGATCTTCCTGACGGGCGCGCCTTCCTTTGTGACGTATTCCTTTTTCTCGAGCTTGTGCGTGACCTTGATGTCCTGATCGATCCCGAGATGAACGGTGAATTCCTGCCCCGTCGCGACCGTTTTCATCTGCTCCTTGCCGACGAAGCTCGACGTTTTGCCCTGTGCGCCCGCGGCCGGCGATTCGATGTACACGTCCGCCGGACCGGCGAGAAGCGGCGCTTCGAGGGAGTTCGTCACGTCCCCCGTGACGTACACGTTTTGCGAGAAGCGCGGCGCCGCGTACCGCGAAAGCTTCCCCGTGAGCGTGCCGTGGAGAATGAGGACGCGCCGCGGATCGCGGCCGCTCGGAAGATCGACCGCCTTCGGGATCGAAAAGCTCGCGGCGAACTCGGACGAGGCGAGCTCGGCCTCGGGAATCTCCGCCTTGTACTCCTCCTCCGGAGGCGCCGGGGCAGGAAGCGCATCGGCGCTCGTTCGCATAATCCCGCCCTTCAGCGCCACCGCGCCGATGGCATCAGCCGTTGCCATGGGTCGCATACGCGGCATCTGTTGCAGGTAGTGCGGCATGATCTCCGGCGGCGCGGCGCCTATTTGCGGCCGGGCCGTGGAGAGCGTCACCGCGACGTTCTTCCAGTCCTCGCCGGTGAACTGTTTGATCCACGCGTTGTACGCGAGCTCGATCGACTCCTTCGCCGTGTCGAAGCGAATCTGGTATTCGGGTCCCCATTGCGCGCCGCGGACGTTGTAGGTGATCGCGAGCTCGAGGGTTCCCGGGGAGGCTATTTCGCAGTCGATGACGACGCGGCGGCTCCAGTCGTCCTTCGTCTGCATTTCGTTGAGCTGGCCCGCGGTCCAGTCGATCTCCACGTCGAGCTTCGCGACGCGCTTGGCGATGTCGTCGCCTCTTACGCTCATTCTCATGCGCTCGGATTGGATGAACGCGATGACGCTCTTCCAGTCCTGCACTCGGAATATCTCGGTCGCGAGCTTCGCGCTGCCCTTTTCGAAGGGGAACTTTGCGTAGTTGTCGAGGAACTCCGCGGAGCTCATGAGCGCCCCCTGCTCCAACTGGAGCGAGTCGCGCCGGGCCCTGAGTCCATCGAGCTTGCTTTTAAGCTCCTTGTAGCGCGGAGAATCCGCCGCGAGCCCCTGCACCTTGACGACGTCGATCCCCATGATGCGCGCGCGGGCCGTGCCCTTTCCCTCGACCTGGAGGGAGGCTTCGTCGAACGAACGCGGAAGGTCGCCGCAGACGAGCTTGTAGAGCCCGGCCGCGAGCTCGACCTTGCCGCTACGCGTGACCTGCGCGCGGTCCGCATAGACGGTTGCCGCCGCGATCCGCGTCTCGAGGGGAATTTCCTTCTCGCCGGCCGCTCCAGCGGAAAGAGAGCAGAGAATCGAAAGCGCGAGCGCCGCGAGCGAAAGAGCGATCGCGAACGATCCGGATCGTGACGACGCGAATGTGGTCTTCATACCGGCTACCTCCATTGATCGATCAGTATACGGCGACCGCGGAATCCCCCTGCGCGCGCACGACGCTCATACGGGGGAGCCATTCCCGCTCGTAGTAGGTGTACTCGCCGCCGGCGCCGCTGAAATTGCCGATCTTCTTGAGCGCGTTCGCGATGTTGATCTGCTCGCCGAGCATGATATCGACCGCTTTCGCGACGATATGCATCGCGTCGTATTCGAAGACGCCGTTGGCCATCGGCGCCGCGTTGAATCTCTTTCGATACCGGGCGGCGAAATCCGGCAATCCCGTGAGCTCGATCGCGGGAACGGAATAGTAGCACCCCTCCAGCGATTTCCCCGCGAGCGCGGCGAAGGCCGGGTCATGGAAGTCCGATGAGCCGACGACGGCTCCCCGGTATCCGGCCGCGCGGAGCCCGGCGAGCACGCCGGCCGCGGCCTTCCCGGCGCCGAAGACGAAGACCGCGCCCGGATTCTGCGCGAGCGCCGTGCCGACCGCCGATTTGATGGAAGCCGCGGCTTCGGTGAACGGCTCGACGGCCAGGAGCTGGAGACCGCACTGCGGAAGATCGCGCTTGAACGCTTTGGCGGCGTCGTTTCCGTCGTCGTCGTTGAAGTAGAGCGCCGCGGCCCTGTCGACCTTGAGCGACTCCGTGAGGAAACGCGCCGTCGTTCTTATCTCCAGAGTTGTGCTCGGGACGATTCTGAATGCGTTCCCGTGCATCGTCGTGATGAGCGGGTGTATGCAATTGGCGAAAACCGGGACGAACTCGACCTCCGCCTGATGCGCGACGGCGAGGCACGAGGCTCGCGCCACGACGAAGGAGACGAGGATCTTCTCGTTGACGAGCTGGTCCTTGAAGGCGTCGAGGGCCGCTCCTTGATCGTTCTGGTCGCTCGCGACGACGAGCTCGAATCGGACGCGCGGATTCGAGGCGTTGAGCTCCTCGATTGCGAGCTGGAGGCCGCGGAGATGCTGATTTCCGATATTCGACCCGGTTCCGGAGAGCGGCAGTATCGCTCCGATCTTGATTATCTCGGGTTTCGAGCCGCATCCGGCGCAGAGAATGAAGGCGCAGCAGACGGCGGCTCGGGCGGCGCGTCGAAGAATCGATATGCCCATATCGGGACCTCCGGGTTCGAATGGCGCCCGTCATCGTACCAGATAAAAGCCGTTGTGAAGAACGCTTTTTCGGTGCATATTAGCTCTGCGTTTTCAGTCACTCACAAGGAGCCGATCGATGAAGGATATCGATAAACTGCATACGGATACGCAATGCGTTCATGCCGGATTCAAGGACGATCCGACCGGGGCGGTCGTGACGCCGATCTACCAAGTTTCCACGTTCGCGTTCCGGGACGCGGATCACGGGGCGGATCTCTTCGAAGGCAGGGGCGAGGGATACATCTATACGAGAATGGCCAACCCCACGGTCCAGGCCTGCGAGCGCGCCGTCGCGATCCTCGAAGGGGGCTTCGGGGGGCTCGGCTGCGGTTCCGGGATGGCGGCGATCCATACGACCTTCGCGGCGCTTCTCCGCGCGGGAGATCATGCCGTATGCTCGTCGGTCGTCTACGGGCCGACGCAGACGCTTCTCGCGAACGTCATGTCGCGCTTCGGCATCGAATCGACCTACGTCGACACATCCGATCTCGACGCGGTAAAGCGGGCGATGCGGCCCAACACGAAGCTCGTTTTCGTCGAGACTCCGGGAAATCCCGTCCTCTCGATCAGCGACCTCGCGGCCGTCGCGGATATCGCGCACGGGGGAGGCGCGAAGCTCGCCGTCGACAACACCTTCATGAGCCCCGTGCTTCAGAGGCCGCTCGCTCTCGGCGCGGATGTCGTCGTTCACTCGATGACGAAGTTTCTCAACGGCCACGCGGACGTCGTCGCCGGGATGATCGTCGTGAAGACGGAAGAGGATTATCGCTCGTTCAGGAAGATACTGAACCAACTCGGCGGGGTCATCGATCCGTTCAACTCGTTTCTCGTCTCGCGCGGGATAAAGACGCTCGCGCTCCGGATGGAGCGCCACTGCACGAGCGCGGAGAAGGTCGCGCGGCATCTCGAAAAGCACCCGAAGGTCTCGAAGGTCAACTATCCGTGGCTCGAGTCCCATCCGCAGCACGCGCTCGCGAAACGGCAGATGAAGGGGGGCGGCGGGGTCGTGAGCTTCGAGCTCGCCGGCGGCATCGAGGCGGGAAAGACGCTCATGAACTCGCTCCATCTCTGCACCCTCGCCGTCAGCCTCGGCGGCGTCGAAACGCTCATCGAGCATCCCGCTTCCATGACGCACGCGTCGATGGGGGCCGCCGCGCGCGCGAAGGCCGGTATCCCGGAAGGGCTCGTCCGGATTTCCGTCGGCATCGAGGACGCCGGCGAGATCGTCGCGGACCTCGATCAGGGGCTCGCGGCGATCAAGGGGTAGGAGGCGCCGCATGCTCGCGTGGAACGAATACGTTCAGATCATCATCGCCCTGATCGTGATCATCGATCCCCTCGGCGCGATTCCGATCTTCATCAGCCTCACCGCGAATCAGACCGACGTGCAGCGGAAGCGCACCGCGCAGGTCGCGTCTTTTTCCGTCGCCATCATCCTCGTCGTGTCGTGCTTCATCGGCGAGTATATCCTCAAGCTTTTCGGTATCTCGATAGCCTCGTTCAGGATAGGGGGAGGCATTCTCCTGATGCTCATGTCGATCGCGATGATGAACGCCAGGATCAGCCCGGCGAAGCGGACCGAATCGGAGGAAGAGGAGGCGCACGGGAAAGAAAACATCGCCGTCGTTCCACTCGCGATTCCTCTGCTCGCGGGCCCCGGCGCGATCAGCCTCGCGATCATCTACTCGGAGAAGATCACCGGCGCCGTCAACACGGGTTTTCTCATTCTGAGTTGCGTGATCGTCGCCGCGCTCATGTGGGGGTCCCTGAGGCTCTCCGTGCGCATTTCGAAGGTCCTCGGCCACACGGGCATAAACATAGCGACCAGAATCATGGGGCTGATCCTCGCCGCCATCGCGGTCGAGTTCATCGCGAGCGGCTACAAGGTGCTGTTCAGGTAGCTCGATACGCGGGTCCTGTCGCCCCTTGCACCCCCCACGTTCTCGCTCGCTTGCGCTCGCTGCGCTGCGTGCGGGGGCCCCATGGGCTCCACCCGCTAGTCGAGATGCGGGGTCCCCATCGCCGCCACCCGCTATTCCAGGTGCCTACCGCGCGAGTATGAGCTTGGATTTTGCGAGGATGCGTCCGCCGCTCTTGAGGATCGCGAGGTACACGCCGGACGGGAGCGTCGCTCCGTGGCGATCCTTGCCGTTCCAGCGGATCCTCGCCTCGCCGCCGGCGTCGGTGCGCGCCTCGAGGTCGCAGAGAGAATGCCCGGCGATGTCGTAGATCGAAACGGTTACGATCTCCCCCGGCTCGCTCCTCGCGGAGATCTCGGTCTCCGGGTTGAACGGGTTCGGGCTCGAGGAGAGGGATGGAGATACGTGCTCCGGCGCACCCGGCGCTCCCGAGGGGCCGTTTCCCGGGGTGTCGTCGCGCCTGGAGGAGCCCATGGTCGAGCCGCCGGAGCGCGGCTTTCCCGCGGGCACGCTTCCTCCGCTCGGCGGGGGAGCGCTCGTCATTCGCTCCTCGATGCCGTCGACGTTGATGTGGCCGAACAGGGATACGCAGTTGTCGACGATCGTGAGATAGGCCGATCTTCCCCTGTAGGGGGCGAGGTCCCAGAACCGCTCGTCCATGCGGTCGGTGTTCTTCCCCGTCTCCCGGCGCAGGATGGCGCCGGTCGCCGCGTCGCAGAGGGCGACGTAGCACGAGTCGGGATAGTTGCCGCCGCCGACGAGGAGCCTCATCGAGGTGCCCGTGACGCTGAACGTCTCCGAGCGGATCGCGCCGCGGGCCGACTCCCCCTGGATGTCCCCCGGAGATGGGCCTGATATCGGTCCGTTGAACCGCTCATACGTGCCGATCCACCAGTTTCCCTCGAAGCCGATGGTCGTCGTGAAATCCCCGCGATAGCGCGGGTTGTTGCCGAACACCGGCTGACGATCGAACGCCGTGCCCCAGAGGACCGTCCATCCGCCGAGCAGATTGGTCATTTGCACGTGCGGCTGGTCCCCATACCACCCGAGCGTGTCGAGGCGTATCGAGCTTATGGGCTCGGCGGCGGTCGTGTACTTTGTGTGCCGCGAGAAGATAGAGTGGTCGTCGCCGAGATCGAGGAGCTCGGCCGCGGCCCCGAGGTCGAAGATCGTCCGCGTCGCGATGTTCCACCCCGAGCGCAGCGAATCGGATGACATGTGCGAGATGCCCTCGGTCGTCTCTTCGGTGAAGAAGAGATGGTAGCGGTCGTTCCGTTTCATGAGGAAGACGCTCTCAAACGCGTGCCAGTTGTCGGCCACGAAGATTGGACCCGCGTCGTGCCACGTGAGGTAGTCGGTCGACGTGGCGAGCGCGATCGCTCCCTTCCAGGCCCACGTGTGCGCGGTATGGACCATGTAACAGGTGTTGTTTTCCTTATAGAACCCGGGGTCGCGGTAGTTCGACCACTGGTTCTCGTACCAGTACATCCAGGACGTATCGCCGTGAAACGGGGGGTGGGATTCGCTCGGAGCCTTGTAGAATGTGTTGAGATCGCTGGTCAGCGCGAAGCTCATACGCTGCGCAATGTATGCGTTGACCCCCGTGTAGTACATGATGAAGAACTTGGGATCCATCGGATAGCGGACCACTGTCGGCGCCCAGATAAACGCGGCATCCCAGGCTTCCGGTCCCGTGAAAAGCACGTCCGGCAGCCTCGTCCAGTGCCGGAGGTCGGAGGATGTCGCATGGCCGAAGCTCTTCTCCCCACGGGTTCCGTAAACGATGAAGTAGAGATGGAACGTGCCGTCGATGCTGATGAGGGAGTGATCCTTGACGATCTCCCCGGGCCGATGGTACACGGGGCCCTCGAAATCATACGCGACCGTGCTCCGGGCAATCCCGGGCGCGAGCGCGGCGGCCGCGGTGATGAGGAGAAGAAGGCCTGCGAAGAGTGCGCCTGTGCTTCGCGACGGTTTTGCGTTTCGCTGCGTATCCAATGGATGTCGTCCTTTTTGCCGGCGTCGGCGCATAGTTTCACGTTCGCTCGCCCCCGTTTGCAGTCGGGGGCTGAGCGTATCCTATCATACGCCCCTCGGTCCCGTCAACGTATATATGGCCCAACGGGAAAAGCAGTTGTCGACGATCAGGAGTGAGCCCGCCGCGAAGTGCCCCTTGCCATGCGCGGCTCGGACACCAGAAGGCGCTGCCTGGCGGCATCGATGATCGCCGAGATTCGCGCGTGCGGTTCCCGACGTTCATGAGATACGGCGTAATACGTTTCCCGCAAACCCCTGATTGGGCCGACACGCTTCACGCCGTGTGCTTGCGTGACCTCGCGGGCCACGACCGTTCGAATGGGGAAGAGGCCGGCCCCGAAAACCCCGAATGTTGTCAATGAGGCCGAGCCGTCGAACTCGCCCACGACGTTTACCTTGAGCGATCTGTCGGCGAGCCACCGATCGATGCTCTGTCTGAGGTGAGAGCCCCTGGCAGGCAGGAGCATCGGCGCCCCGGCAAGAGACGCGGGGAAATCGGAGCGATAGCGCGCCGCGAGGCGCGGGACACCGTAGAGATCGATATCGGTCCCGCCGAGCTTGTGGATACTGAAGGTGTGAGGCCCAGCGCTATCGGGCGGCTGATCGGAGATGATGACGTCCACGAGGTTCCGGGACAGCCACCCGAGCAGGACGTCGAGCGTTCCCTCCTTGATTTCCAGCGAGAGGGTATCTGCCGGCGTGATCGACGGCTCAAGGAGTCGACAGATAACCGTCTTGGGGGTCGATTCGAGCACCCCGACATGAAAGACCTGCCGCCGGATCGCCGCGCGGCCGCGGGAGATCTGGACCAGCTCGTGGCCGAGATTAAAGATCTGGGCTGCGTAGCGTGCCACCTCGGCGCCGAAGTCCGTGAGCACGAGACGCCGGCCCTTGCGATCGAAGAGCTCCTGGCCGAGAAAGCTCTCGAGCTGTTTCATCTGTTCGCTGAGCGTGGAGTGCGAGAGGCGCAGGCGGGCGGCCGCGCTCGAGAGGCTCCCTTCCTGGGCGATGGTTAAAAAATAGTACAGGTGATGGTAGTTGAGCCGATCCACGGCGCTATTGTCGCAAAAACCGACCATACTTGTCAATATTTCGTTATTTTATCCTCGACGAGATCGTGATAGCCTATAGCCCTATTTCAAATCAATTCAGGGGGATAGGGGCATCAATCGCAAGACTGGCAGCAATGGCGTCGCACCGAATTCATGCATCATGGTATCCCGCGCCACATGCTTTCCCAGGAAGAAGCGAGCAGCAGACCCTCTGCCGGCCATCGGCAGGAGGGCGAACTATAAATAGATCGAAGCAGTTCCAACCAAAACGCGATGGGGGGTCGCAATGAGCACGAACCGCTACGGTGTGGTATCAGGCCGGGCCATAGCTACTGTGGCCGTCATTATTCTCTCGGTGTTCTTCATCCTGTCGATCGGCGCATTCGGGGCGCTCCATGCCCAGGGCCGGCCCGCTGCGCAGACCGGGATCGAAAGTCGGATCCCGTACTCCGTCGCGATAGACGGCGACTATGCCGTCATCGGCGCCCCGTGGCACGACGGATACCTGGGCGCCGCCTACGTGCTGCGGCGCGAAGGGGCCGGGTGGAAGCTCGTGCAGCGGCTGACGCCCTCCGAACCAGATCGGAAGAGC
>JBFYZM010000087.1:0-17955 GCA_041309505.1 Candidatus Krumholzibacteriota bacterium | reverse complement strand
CTTCTCAACAAGGGGCTCGAGGTGATCGAAGCCCACTGGCTCTTTCGTTTTCCGTACGAAGCGATCGGGGTCGTCGTGCATCCGCAGTCGATCGTCCATTCGCTCGTGCGCCTGCGTGACGGATCCCTCATCGCGCATCTCGGGCCTGCCGATATGAAGCTCGCCCTCATGAGCGCGCTGTATCATCCCGAGGTCCGGGAGTTTCCCTGGCGTTCCCTCGGGCTCGATGAGCTCGGGCGGCTCGAATTCGCGCCGCTCGCCCGCGATGAATACCCCGCTTTTTCGCTCGCCCTCGCGGCGGCGGAGCGCGGAGGAACGGCCCCGGCCGTGCTCAACGCCGCCGACGAAGCGGCCGTGAGCGCGTTTCTCGCCGGCAGAATCGGTTTTCTGACGATTGTCTCGTGGATCGAGGAAGCGCTCGGAGCGCATGCGACGCGCCCGATCGACACGCTCGACGACGTTTTCGAAGCGGACCGCTGGACGCGGGAATTCCTCGCGGAGCGGCATCGCGAAGCGTTTGCGACATGACGGAGGATTCATGATACTCACCATCGCCGCATTCCTGTTCGTCCTCGGTATCGTCATTTTCGTGCACGAGTTCGGTCATTTTTTCGTCGCGAAACTCAATCGCATCTACGTGGTGACCTTCTCGTTCGGATTCGGGCCGAAGCTGCTGCGCAAGAAGGTCGGCGAGACCGAATACGCGCTCAGCGCGCTGCCGTTCGGGGGCTACGTCAAGTTCGCCGGGGAGATGAGCGAAACGGAGGATGAGGCGCGAGCGGCGAAGGATCGTGCACGGGAAACGCCGAACGGCCTCGACGTTCCTCCCGAGCGCATGTATCGGAACAAGGCTCCGCTGCAGAGGATGTCGGTCGTGGTCGCGGGTCCCGTGATGAATTTCATCCTCGCGCTGCTCGTGTACATTGTCAGCCTGTACGTCGAGGGGATCTACGTCAATCCAAGCACCGCGATCCAGGAGGTCGAACGTGACAGCCCGGCCGAACAGGCGGGGCTGCGGGCCGCGGATACGATTCTCTCGATCGACGGCGAGCGTCTCGCGTACTGGGGCCAGATCGAAAAGATCCTCGTCGCGAAGAGGGGGGAGAGCTCCCGGTACGCGGTTCTCCGCGGCGCCGACACCCTGTCGATCGAAGTCAAGCCCCGGTACGACGAGGAGAGCGAGGCCTGGAGAATAGGGATCGTCTCGCAGCTTCCGGCTCGCATCGGCGACGTCAAGAAGGAGAGTCCCGCGGAGCGCGCGGGACTGCGCACCGGCGCGACGATTCTCTCGATCAACGATACGACCGTGACGAAATACTCGGAGCTCGAGGATCGGATTCTACCGAGACCCGGCCGGCCGATGAAGTTCGTATGGGAATACGGGGGGAAAACGTACACGTCGGTGATCACGCCCGCCTCGGGAGAGGCCGCGTCCGAGGGGGAGCGCCTCGACGTCGTGAAGGTGGGGCAGATCGGCATCAGTCCCTATTACGAAAAGGTGAGGATCTCACCCGGCGAGGCGGTCGTCTACGGTTCGAAAGCGTTCGCGAATCTCTTCAGATCGATCATCGATTTTCTCGGCAAGCTCCTCTCCGGGCACGCGACGATTCGCGCGGTCGGCGGACCTCTCCGCGTGGGGGTCATGGCGGGAGACATGATCCGTTGGGGGTTCAATTACCTCATCTACTTCCTCGCGTTCTTTTCGCTGAACCTGGCCATATTCAACCTTCTGCCGATCCTGCCGTTCGACGGAGGACACTTCGTTCTCGGTCTTATCGAGCTCGTCACGAGGCGGAAGCTGGGGAATAGAGTTCAAACGGTGCTGACTCAGGCAGGATTCGTCATTCTCATCGTTCTCATGGTGTTCGTATTGTCGCTCGATATATTCAATCTTGTGCGCTAGGCTTATTCTGGAGTGCGCGATATTGTAATTCATTTATTCGATTATAGATTGCGAGCCATCGTTCAGGTTTTTTCTCAAGCTCGGCGAGCGTTCTCCGTATCCGCCCCCGGTCCAGATTCTCATCGAGCTCCTTCCTTTTCTCTTCGCGGGAGGCCGGATTGTCTTGGAGAAGCTTCTCGAATTCGATTATTTTCACATAGTAATCGACGAGGTAACGCTCATCAGGAGTCAGGGTTCGCTCTTTTTCCTTGGCGACCGGATCGGGACTCTGACAGGAGTAAAGGACGAGAAGAGCGACCGCCGCGAGGAAAGAGGCGCGCAAGGGGAACGTATGTGCGCGGAGGGCGGTCGTTCGCGCAAAGCTGGAGGAGAAAGGTTTTTTCTTCGCAGCGTGTCTGCGCATCATGATTCTCACCCTGCGTTCACGGTACAGGCCCGAAACGAAGTTGTCAATTGATATGCGTTTCAACGAGCTGATACGGATCTTCGTCGCCGCGGGAATCGCCGCGTGCGTCCTCGCGTCCCCGGGCGGCCGCTCCGGAGCGTCGGCGGCGGATTTCGGCGTGGAACTTCCCACGGTGAAGAGCATCGAAATCCTCGGCAACGTGACTTTCAGCGACGCGGTTCTCATGAAGAAGATGCGCACGAAAGAGGCGCGCTTCTACCGGATCTTCCGGCAGCCGAAGTATCGCCGCGATTTTCTGCGCCGGGACGTCGCGGCGCTCGAATCGTTCTACCGCGTGAGCGGATTCTTCGAAGCGACGGCGACGATCGAATCGGTCGTGCCGGACAAAAAAGGCCGGTCGGTGAAGATACGCATCCTGATAAAAGAAGGACCCCGATCCGTCGTGCGCGCGCTCCGCTTCGCGGGGCAGGATCTCATACGCGAGGCGGCTCTCGCCAAAGGCCTCAAGCTCGTCCCCGGGGCGCCCTATAATCCCAACCTCCTCGAAACCGATCGATACGTTCTCCTGAGCAAATTTTTCGAGAATGGCTACCTCGGGGCGAAGGTGACGCAAGAGGTCCGCGTCGATGCGACGGACATCGACATCGATTGGACGATCGCGGTCGGGGACGCGGTCCGCATACGCGACACGCGCGTCTCGGGAGCGAAGACGGTGCGCGAGAGTCTCGTGCGGCGGGAGCTCGTTCTCGAGCGGGGAGAGATCTTCAAGGAGAAGAATATAGTCGAAAGCACGCAGAACCTGTACGACACGGGGTACTTCAACTCGGTCGAGATCGTGCCGGATTCCGTCGACCTCGCGCGGCGCGAGGTCGATCTTCTCGTGAAGGTGCGCGAGCGCAAGCTGGGATACATCGAAACCGGAGTCGGCGTCGGGAATGTATACGGAAACCGCGTATTCGGAGAGTACGGGCAGCGGAACATTTTCGGATCGGGAAACGTTCTTTCGTTCAAATCCTCATATGCGTTCCAGCTCTTTCCGAACAACCGGTTCTCCGCGAAAGACATCGATTTCAGAAGCAAGTACATGCGGCACGAGGGGGAGCTCGGATTTCCCCATGTCTTCGGGACGTGGAACACTTTTTCCTTCGGCGCATTCTATGAACGGGACGCGACCGTCGAGCCGATCATTATCAAGGATCTCGGCCTTGCCGCGAGGATCGCGCGCCGCTTTTCGAGGCAGACGTCGATTCTTTTCGGGTATTCGATCGAGCGGATCGAGCGTCTCGAGATCGAGGAGGAGGAATCGCGCTCGCGGCAGCGGGCGCTTTTCGCGACGTTCGCGCGCGACAAAAGGGACTTCTATTTCAATCCGCAGCGGGGAACGTATCTCACGGGAGAGGGGCGCTTCACCGGCGGATTCCTCGGCGGCGACGATAATTACTATTCTCTCGTTGGATCGCTGCGCCGCTACGCGCTGCTGGGGAAGGGAACCGTATTCGCCTGGCGCGTGCATACGGGCTATGCGGACGCGTTCGGCGCCTCGAGCGAAACGGGGATCCCCATCGAAAGCCGGTTCTTCGCCGGCGGCGGCAACTCGGTGAGGGGATACCGGGAGAACTCCCTCGGGCCGCTCGGCGCCAATCTCGAGCCGCGGGGAGGAAGGGTTACGCTTCTCACGAACGCGGAGCTCAGGTTTCCGCTCCCGTACATCGCCCGGTACAATTTCGGGGCGGCGGTATTTCTCGACGGCGGCACCGTGTGGAACAGCGTCGAGGAGATACGTCTTTCGGATTTTCGCTTCACGGCCGATCGGGCCGACGTGACGCGTCAGGATTACATGTACGGGGCGGGGTTCGGATTCAGATACTATACGCCGGTCGGGCCGCTGCGGTTCGATATCGGGTTTCCTTTGAAGAAGACCGACGACATCGACTTCGATTACCGGATTCATATAAGCCTCGGGCAGATATTCTGACGCCCGGCTGGAGGAGCGATTCGTGAACGAGAAAAGCACCCCGCGCAAACGATCGATGCGGCGGCTTTCTCTCGTCCTCGGGGGCATTCTCGTCGTGTTCGTCGCCCTCTTCTTCGGCTTCCGGACGAGTTTCTTCGCGGGCAGCGTCGGGAAGATCGTCTCGGGCCGCTTCCTCGCCGGAACCCCTTTCACCCTCACGATCGATCGTATGGAGGGGAGCGTCTTTCAGGACGTGACGCTCGAGGGAGTGAAGGTGCGCTATACCGGTCCCGAGGGGGCGTTCGACCTCTTTCGCGCCGGCGAGGTCTCGGTCAGGTACGGGTGGGGCGCCCTTATGAAGCGCTCGTGGAAGATCGACGGATTCTCGGTGACCGACCCGGTGCTCCGTCTGAAAACCGATTCGACCGGGGCTTTCATCCTGCCGTCTTTCGGAGCGGGGAAGGGCGAATTGCCGTCGTTCGACGTCAAGCTGTTCACCCTCGAGAACGCGCATCTGATCGTGCAGGGAAGGGAGAAGGCGGACGCGCTGGACGATTTGAACCTCGCGGGATCGATCCGGAGCCGCGCGACGGAGCTCCGTGTCGCGATCGCGCAGGGATCGGCCGAGGACGCCGGCCGTCATTTCACCCTGAGGAGCCTCAAGGGAATCGTCACGTTCGTCAGGGAACCTCGAAAGCAGGGCGCGGCGGCGCCCGCCCCTTCGCGGATCCTCCTCGACAGCCTCGCCGTCGTGCTCGACGAATCGGCGTTCACGGCGAGCGGAACGATCGTGCCGGCGACGCGGCTCTTCGATCTCTCCGTCGAGGCCGATCCGATAGACATCGGCGAGATCACGCGGATTCTTCAGATCGAGACTTCCCATTACGGCGAATTCAAGGGATCGCTCGTCGCGCGGGGAACGATCGAACGATTCCGGCTCGAGGGAATCGTGAACGGCGTCGTCACGGGTTACGCATTGAGCGATTTCGGGATCGACATGCTCCGCGAAGGGAACCTCATCCGGCTCGAAAGCCTGAGCGGCGTCGTCAACGGCGCCCGCGTCGAGGGGAGCGGGACATATACGCTCAAGGCGCCCAACGTCCTGAGCCTCGACGTCGACGCGCGGGGGCTCGATATCAGCAGGGGATTCGTGCCGGGGAAGAAGCTCCCCGAGACGAGGTTCAACGGCGCGGTGAATCTGAGCTATCGGGTCCAGGATGAGGCGCTTTCCTTCACGGTCGATCTCGAGGAAGGGGATTTTCTCGCCTTTCCGTTCGCTGAAGCGAGTGCGCGCGGTTCATACGCGAACGACACCCTCAAGGTCGAAGAAGCCCTGATTTCCCATCCGACGCACACGATATCCGGAAGCGGCACGTTCGTCGGCGATGATGAGGTATCCTTCATTTTCGATGTCGAATGCAAGGCGAGCGATACGATCTTCGCGTATTTCGACGTCGAAGACTACCGCGCCGACGCGACGCTCAACGCGCGGTGGGAGGGAACGCTCGACGAATGGGACCTGCGCATGAACGGTTCGTGCGGCAATCTCTCGTACCACGGAGCGTTCGTCCCCGCGGCCGCGGTGCGGCTCGCGGTCGAAAAGAACTCCGAATTCACGGTCCTGTTCGAGCTCGACGGGCCGGGGTGCAGCATCGGACCGGTGAAATTCACGGGGGTCTCCCTTTCGACCGATTTTCGGGGCACGACGGGCGCCATCAAGAGACTCAATCTGTCGAGCGAGGATCTCACCGTGGCCATCGCCGCAGGGATCGAGGTCGAGGGCTCCGACGCGACGGTGAGATTGAAGGAATACTCGCTCGACGTGCTCGGGGAAACGTGGATCGGCGCAGGCGCGTCCGCCGTCTTTATCGGCGACAGCCTCGTGCGTTTCGACGATATCCAGTTCCATTCAAAGGCGGGCGCCGCGTACATCAATGGCGAGGTCGGCCTCTTGTCGAAGACCGTCCGGGGGCGGTTCGCATTCGAACGCCTCGGGCTCGATCTGCTCAACCGCTCCGGTCTCTGGAAAACGCCGGTCGCCGGTATGGCGCGCGGGACGATTCTCGCGTCCGGCCCGTACGCCGATCCCGATCTCGACGTCGATATCACGGTCGAAAGCGGCCGTATCGACACCTTCTTCATCGACACGCTTCGGGTGCGGGCCGATTATGCGAAGGGGCGATACACGATCGATTCCCTGGTCGTCGGTTCCCCTTCCGGCTCACTCGGTCTCGGCGGGGAGATTTCGGGGATGCCTATTCGCGAATTGATCGACGATCCCGCGGGCGCGCTCAAGCACGCGAGCGTGGCGCTCAAATCCTCGTGCGCAAATCTCGATCTGGTTCCGCTCCTTTCGCTCGCCGGGATCACGACGCTCACGGGCGGAAGGCTGGACGGATCGATTTCGATACACGATTCCCTCGCGCATCCGCTCGTTTCTTTGAAAGGGAGAATCAACGGGCTCTCCGTTTCGTCGTTCCTGATTCCATCGATCGATTGCGTCATAACAATCGATCGCGGCGAGCTTTCCGTCGACGGAACTCTCAACGTCTCACCGGCGCACGCGGGCTCGTTCAATGGAAGCGTGCCGCTCAGGCCGGCGCGATTTCTCTACGAGCTCGATCGCTCGCGCCCCCTCGCGTTCGAGCTCGTCCTTCCCGAAGGGGATCTCGCGGCCCTGTCCGACGTGACGGATCTCGTCGCTGAGGGGGCCGGACGGTACTCGGGGCGGCTCGGCGTCACGGGGACGATCGCGTCCCCCCATCTCAACGGCAATCTGGAGCTCGCGGGCGCGAGCTTCCGGCTCTCGGGGATGGAGGAGAAGTACCGCGACGTCAATGCGAGCATCGTCATCGCGGATTCGCTCATCACGATTTCGCGATTCAACGGCCGCGAGGGAAAGAAAGGGACGATCGGCTGCACGGGCACGATTTCGCTCAGGGGATGGAAACCGGCGGAATACCGCGTCGCGTGCGACGTGAACGAGTTCGTTCTCGCGAGTCTCCCCGATGTGCTCGCGATCGTGAGCGGCCGCGTGAGCGTCGGCACGAGAACCGAAGGCGGGAGAGTGCTCCCCATGATCACCGGTTCCGTCAGGGTCAAGGAGGCGGAGGTATATTACGACCTCGGCAGTTTCTCGGCATCTTCCGAAGCGGGCACCCTCGAGCTGCCGGCGTATATCGCGGAGATCGATCTCGCGATTCCGGGCAATACGTGGATTCGCACGCCGGACGCCCGCGTCGAGCTTCAGGGAAACGTGACGCTGTATCACGACGGGAAAGGCACGTATCTCCGAGGGGAGCTCAACGTCGTGCGCGGCTGGTACAACGTGTACGGCAACAAATTCAACATCACCTCGGGGCGGATCCAGTTCGTCTACGCCGGGAGCACCCGCCCCGTCGTCGATCTCGAAGCCGAGACGCGCGATCCGGGAGGCAGAAGGATATACCTCACGCTCCAATGGCATCAGGACGATCTCGAGCCGCGGCTCTCGCTGCGCCACGAGGATCCGGGCTACAGCGAGACCGATATCTGGAAGATGCTCGGCGGCGGCGTCGTCCAGGGGGAGGGAGCGGGAACGAGCTGGGACGCGCAGGGCACCGCGCAGAACCTCGCCGCCAACTACATCGAGCGGGCGCTCAACTCCCAGATGGAAGGGGTCACGATCGAGCTCGAGGCGGGCCGCGGCGCGAGCGAGCTCGCCGGCACGGGGGATTACCGGGACACGAAGATCGGGATCGGGAAATATCTCTCGCAGGGATTCTACGTAAAGTACAAACAGGGTCTCTCGATCTCGTCCGCCCGCCAGATCGAAGTCGAGTACCGGATCAGCAACCTGTTCCTGATCCGTTCGGAAGTGATACGAAACTACGAGAAGGCGATCCAGGGAAACAGCCCGCGGACTTCCGACGAAATCAACGTGGATCTCAAGCTGCGATGGGAATTCTAGGGAGAAAAATACTTGCAGTCGATTCGTCCATGCGCGAGCTTATGATTGACGGTGTCGTCGGCGCAAACCTCATGAGAAAGGTGCATGCGTGAAGCGGAACGGAATGTCGAGAGCGGCGCTCGGAGCGCTCGCCTTCGCGTGCGTCGTCGCGCTCGCGGCGCCCTCGCGGGCGCAGAGCGATTGGTTCGGCAAGAACAAGGTCCAGTACAAGCAATTCGAATGGTACGTTCTCAAAACGCCCCATTTCGACATCAATTTCCCCGGGGGATATCGCGATCTCGCCGCGCGCACCGGAGTCATACTCGAAGCCGGGTACAACAAGCTGTCGCTCGATCTGACGCATGATATCGCCTGGCGGATTCCCGTCATTATATACGGAAGCCATTCCGATTTTCAGCAGACGAACGTGACCTGGAGCCTCATTCCCGAGGGAGTGCAGGCGTTCGCGGAGCCGATGCGGAAGCGCATGGTGCTTCATTTCTCCGGCTCGAACACGGACTACGCGCACACCGCCGTGCACGAGCTCGTGCATATTTTCAGCTACGACATCATCTACAGCACGCTCCTCAGATCGGTGTTCTCTCGCAGCATGCTCTTTCCGATTCCGCTGTGGTTCATGGAGGGGCTCGCCGAATATTATTCGTCGGGTTACGATCAGAGCGCCGAAATGTTCATGCGCGACGCGGCCGTCTTCGACTATCTGGCCGATCTCGACTATACCGGCGGGTACATGGCGTACAAGTCGGGGCAGGCGGCCATATTCTACCTGAACGAAACATACGGACCGGGCAAGGTCATCGAGATCATGGATCACGTCCGCAATCAGCGCGGCTCGATCAGCATGGCGCTGCAGAGCTCGCTCGGGATCTCCTCCGAAGAGCTGAGCCGCGACTGGAAAAAGGCGATGCGGCGGCGCTACTGGCCGCTCTATGCGGACAAGAAGGAGCCCGAGGCGTACGGAAGACGGCTCACCGATCACGTGAAGAAGCATCACGGGATGAACATCAAGCCGGCGTTCTCTCCGGACGGGCAGTACGTCGTGTACTTTTCGGATCTCAAGGGGCTCGACGGCATTTACCTCATGGACGCCGTGACCGGCCGCGTCGAGAAGCGGCTCATTTCGGGGATGATGTCGACGAGGTTCGAGTCGATCCGGAGCATGAATTCGAATCTCGCATTCAGCCCCGACGGCACGAGGATCGCCTTCGTCGCGAAGTCGCACGGCGAGGACAGGCTGTTCATCGTGCGCGTGCCCGAAGGAAAAGTGCTCGACGAGATCCCGATCTCCCTCGATTTTTTCCACAGCCCGGCGTGGTCCCCGGACGGACGCACGATCGCCCTCGTCGGCGTGGTCCAGGGACTGACCGATCTCTATGTCTACGACCTTGCGGGAGCGAGGCTCACCCGGCTCACGGAGGACGCGGACGACGAGGAGACTCCCTCGTGGTTTCCCGACGGAACGAGGATCGCATACGTCCGCACCGCCGCGAACGCCCTTCAGCCCGTGTTCGCCCCGGACAGCGCCGGCGTCGCGCGGATATCGGGCGTCGATTTCGCCGATTCCGGGAACGTGCGCGCGGTCGATAGCGATATCTGGAGCGTCGACGCGGCGACGGGAGAGAAGAGCCTCGTCATGCGCACGGCCGGCAACGACAACAACCCCGTCGTGCTGGAAGGCGGAGAGGAGATTATTTTCACGTCCGACGAGGACGGGATAGGCAACCTGTACCGGGGCAGCGTCGCGGTCGGAAGCTACTACCGGTTCACCGATCTGCTCGGGGGCGTGAATTCCTACGCGTATTCGAGCGCGGGCGATCGCCTCGTCTACAGCGCGTTTAACGCGGGAGGATACGATCTCTTCGCCATGGACGCATTCATGGATAAATCGAAGAGCTCCTATTCGACCGGGGGACCGGCGCTGAACGAGCTTGCCGCGGGCGAGGCGGCGGGCGATACGGCGGCCCTGGCATTGAACGCCGGAGACACGCTCGCGTCGGCCTTCGACACGAAGCTCGCCGAGCCCCCTCCCATCGGCATCCCGGACGCAGGCTACCCCGAGGACGAGGTTCCGTCGATCGTCGTGGACGAGGATTCGAAGGAGGACATCGATCCCGATACGCTCGCGGCCATACGCGCGCGCGTCACGAAGCAGATCGGAACGGTTCAGCGATACCACGCCGGTCTCGGCCCCGACTACGTAGGCAATATGATGGGGGTCGGCTATTCCACGGGATTCGGTTTCCAGCTGTACAATCAGATCGCGTTCAGCGATCTCCTCGGCGACCACCATCTGCTCGTCGCGTTCAATTTCTTCCGCTCGATCGAGGACAGCGACGTGCTCGTCACGTATCGCTATCTCAAGAGGCGGATCGATTACGGGGTCGGCGTGTTCCAGTTCAAGAACTATCTCAATTCCCGCGTTTCCTCGATAGGCGAGACGTTCATCGACTATCAGCTCTTCACCGAGCGGAACTACGGTCTCTTCGCGCTGGCGAGCTATCCGTTCTCGACCTTCACGAGGGCGGATCTCGAGTTCCAGGGCTTCATCTCGGAACGGGAGTTTTTCGGAACCTACCGGGAAGGCTCCTCGGGGCTCGAATACTATGTGCCCACGAAATCCAAGCGGACACTTCTCCAACCGACGTTTTCGCTCGTGCACGATTCGGCCTATTTCGGCTCGTTCGGCCCCGTTATCGGGTCGCGCTGGATGCTGAGCGCGTCGAAAGCGATCGCCTTCTCGGGGGACGACATCTCGCGCTCAACGCTCTTCGCGGACTACCGGAGATACATGCCCCTCTTCTACCGGAACTACCTCGCTGTGCGAGGCATCGGCGCGGTGGGCGTCGGGGACGATCCGCAGATCTTCTTTCTCGGCGGCCCGCTCACGATGCGGGGATACGATTACCTCCAGTTCACCGGTTCCCGGATGCTTCTCTTCAACGTCGAATACCGGTATCCGCTCGTCGACGCGCTCATCTTCGGCTGGCCCGGCAGATGGGGAATCCAGGATATCGGGGGGACGTTCTTCCTCGATACCGGTTCCGTCTGGGGAAAGGGCAGATACGTGGAGCCGCTCCCCGAATGGCTCGTGCCGCGGGTCGTGAACGATCTCGCGTTCTACAGCGACTTCGGCGTCGGATTCTATATGCGGATCGGGTACTTGATCCTGAACTTCCAGCTCGGCTGGCCGACCGATTTCTCGCGGACGGGCGATTCCGTGTTCCACTTCTTCATCGGGCCTCAATTCTGATGGATACGCTGAACCCGCAGCAGAAGCAGGCCGTGCTCGCGACGGAAGGCCCCGTGCTCGTGCTGGCCGGAGCCGGAAGCGGAAAGACGCGCGTTCTCACCGAACGCATCGCGCACCTCATCCGCGACAAGGGAATCTCCCCCGAGCGAATCCTCGCCTTCACCTTCACGAACAAAGCTGCCGGGGAGATGCGCTCGAGAGTCGAGCGGCTCCTCGGGCGGGGAGAGCTTCCCTTCTGGATCGGGACATTTCACGCGACGGGGCTCAAGATCCTTCGCCGCGAGGCGAGCCACCTCGGCATCAGAGCGAACTTCGCCATCTACGACGAGGACGACGCCGTCCGCCTCATCAAGGACGTCGTCAAGGGAAAGGGCTGGAGCCTCGACGAGAATCCCGTGGCGGTCGTGCGGGAACGGATCTCCCGCTGGAAATGCTCGCTCGTGACGCCGGAGGAGGCGCTCGAGCGCGCGCTCGATCTGAACGACGAACGCCACGCGGGGATCTACAAAGGGTACCTCGCCGGCCTGCGCACGTCAAACGCGCTCGACTTCGACGATCTCATCGCGCGGGTCGTCGAGCTCTTCACGGCGCATCCGCGGGTCAAGGAGCGCTACGCGCGCCAGTTCCAGTACGTCCTCGTGGACGAATTCCAGGATACGAACACGATCCAGATGCTCATGATCGAGGCGATCGCCTCGCAGCACAAGAACCTCTTTGTCGTCGGAGACGACGACCAGGCGATCTACGGCTGGCGCGGCGCGACGGTGGACAATATCCTCCAGTTCGCCAAGGTGTACGAAGGCACGACGGTCATCAAGCTCGAGGAGAACTATCGCTCGACGAACGCGATCCTCGACGCGGCGAACCGTCTCATCGAGCACAACAAGGGGCGCACGGGCAAGAGCCTCTGGTCGGCGAGGGGAGCGGGGGAGAAGGGGAAGCTCTTCTTCGTCGACGACGAGGAAGAGGAAGGGGCGGCTGTTCGCGAGACGATCATCGATCTTCTCAGGGCCGGTTACCGGCGGAGCGAGATTGCCGTCCTCTACCGCACGCACGCCCAGTCGCGCGCGATCGAAAACGCGCTCCGGACGGGGGGCATGCCGTACCAGATCATCGGGGGCGTGCGCTTCTACGAGCGCCGCGAGATCCGCGATCTCCTCGGGTACCTCAAGCTCGTCAACAATCCGAGCGACAACGTGAACTTCAAACGCGTCGTGAACGTGCCGCGGCGGAAGATCGGGGACGTGACGCTCGCGAAGATCGAGCAGGCGGCCGGCGAATCGAGCTTGCTCACGGCGCTTCGCGAGGGCAAGCTCCTCGCGGAGCTTCCCCGGGGGCTCCGTGAAAAGGTCGAAGAGTTCTCGAATCTCGTCTCCTCCCTGCAGCTCAAGGCCCGGGAGGGCACCGCGCACGACGTGCTCCTCGCCGTGATCGAAAAGACGCATTACCGCGATCATCTCAAGGAGGATCCGAAAACGGCGGAGACCCGTCTCGAGAACATCGAGGAGCTTCTCGTCGAGACGGAGCGCTACTCGTCGTCGGCGAGCGATCCGGGACTCGCCGCGTTTCTCGAGAACATCGCCCTCATGAGCGACGTGGACAAGCTCAAGGGGGAGGAGCAGGTCGCCCTCATGACGCTTCACAACGCGAAGGGGCTCGAGTACCGCGCGATCATCATCACCGGGCTCGAGGAGGGGCTGCTCCCGCATTACTCGAGCTTCGAGGCGCCCGACGAGCTCGAGGAGGAGCGGCGGCTCTTCTACGTCGGCATCACGCGGGCGAAGGAGCGGCTCTTCATGTTCTGCGCGGCGAACCGCATGCGGTTCGGGAGCTGGATCGGGAACTCCCCGTCGCGATTTATCGGGGAGATACCGGGGAAACTGCTCGATATCGTCGGAGGGGACGAGGAGCCGCGCGGCGGGCTTTTCACGCGGGAGGCTCAGGAGCTTCCCGAGTCCACGAGAGAGGCGGGGGAGGGCTCGTATCTGAGCAGGCGGTTCAAGGCGGGAGCAACCGTGATCCACCCGAACTACGGCCAAGGCACGATCCGCAAGATCGAGGGCTCCGGCAAGGATATGAAAGTCACCGTCCATTTCCCGCGCCACGGGGAGAAGAAGTTCCTTGTCGCCTACGCGCCCTTCAGGTTCGCCTGAGGCGGGGAATAGCGCAGCCCTGCCGGGACGGCCGTCGACGATCGAATATCAACGATTCTTTCAGAATTCATAGACGAAAATCAGGATGGAACTCGTCATATCAGATGGGAAGGCTGATAAGGAGCCACATCGATTGAGCGATTTTCCGATCGGAAAAGAGCCTGCCGGGGTCTCGGAGCCGAAGGCGCCGGAACCCTCGGAGGCATGGAGCTGCGGATGGCCCCAGACCCCCCGGGAGTTTGAGGTACTTGCCGACGCCTACCTCGATCGGCTCGTTCGCTATGCCGCTCGGCGGCTGGGGAATGTCCACGACGCGGAGGATATAGTGCAGGAAGTGTTTGTTCGAGCATATGCGGAGAGGGTCAAATATCAGGCCGTCGTCCGGACGGGCCCCTATCTCTATCGCATGGTGGCCAACGCCTGCACGGATTTCCTTCGCAAGCGCCAGGGTTGCATGAAGTCGCTCGAGGATATCGGAGCAGAGGAATCCTGCTCCGATGAGAAGATTCCATCGGAAGCGGCGGCGATGAAAGAAGAGACGCGCCGGGTCGAAGAGCTTCTGCGCTTCCTGCCCGAAAATCAGGCTGAAGCGATTCGCCTGCGGGTGTTCGGCGAGCTCAGCCTGAGGGAAATCGCCGAGACGCTCGGATGTCCCGTGGATACGGTCAGCTCGCGACTGCGCTATGGCTTCAAGAAACTGCGGCAGATCGTTTCCGGAAAGAGAGGATGAGGCGATGGATTGCCGCCATGTTATGAAACGCCTCGACGACCTTCTGGCGGCCGAGCTCAACGAAACAGAGCGGTCGGAACTGGTCGCCCATCTTGAAGTCTGTCGGACCTGCGCTCGCGAGTACGAGGCGGCAAAGCGGACCCTGGCTCTCCTTCGGCCTTCCGAGGATGTCCACGTATCATCCAACCTGAAGGAGCGTATTATGAACGCGATCGCCGAATTAGACGCAGTAAATCGGCAAGCAACGACTGTCCGCCCTCGGAGAATCAACCTTTGGAGACCGGCTTGGATAATGGGTGTAGTTGCTTCGCTCTTGATTCTTGCGGCACTCCATCAATGGCTCGGCTGGCCGCCCGGGCCCGCTCCCAACCGTGACACAGGCGTATTGTGGCCTGCCTTCAGCTTGTTCTCCCAGGCTTGGGCATCCGAGGACACGCTGTTCAACAAAGAGGGGATTGTCCATCTCGTGAATGAGATCGTTGTCAGGCCGGTTCTAAATCCCGAGCTTGCAAATATGCGGTGGCTTCCGCTCGTTTCGCTGGACGCACAGGGGAGAATCCGTTTCAACCAGCTCAGGCTTCCCGCCAAACCGGGTGAAGGATTCACCGTTCTCGACGAGACCTATTATGATCCGCACGGTGGTCGGTTCTCCCGTGTCATGACACTGAAGGGGAAGCCTATCTTCGCCAATTCTTTCGACGGAGAGGCCGTTTACTCGCTCGGGCTCGAGCCAAACGGCGCGGTACAGGTGGCGCGGGACGCGATCGCTTCGGATTTCAACGCTCCCCGGAGTCCCGCCGAGTTTCTCGGGCTCGCGGCCGACATCGGCATCGAGCTCGATGAGAAGAGCAAGAGCATGTTTTCGGAAGCAGGCGAAGCCGAATTGAGCGACGGTTCCAAAGGGCGCGTAATCAAGAAGGCGATGAAGCTGGGCGAGAGCGTCGATACGCTTATCAATGCATATTGGCTCTTCACCGTGCGCGAGAGCGACGGTACTATCGCCGAGCGGGAGTGGTTTATCGGAGATCAATCCATGCTATTGATTCGACGCATGCGAGTCGAGACGGTCGAGAAGCCGGCAATAGCATGGAACCTCTCCGGGATCGCAGGCGCAGATGTTCCCACGCAAGCCGCGCCGGGAGTCGGTATCACACCCGATGCCGTAATTCCCAATGCATCGATCCAAGATATGGTCGCAAAAGCAGATTATGAAACCTACATCTTTGCAACCGACCCGCTGTGGACGGTCGAGCGCCAGATAACCGACGCTCTCGATGTGGCAAGTCCACCCCATCGGATGTCCTTAGTCAAGTATGGGGCGAGGGACGGCCGCCATGTCGTCCTCGTTCAATCGTACACGTACAATACCACGCTCGGGCTCATGGTTAAGAAGGGGCAGGTTGTGTACCAATCGTCCGATGGGTTCAAGGTTTGGAGCGGGACGACGGATAAATGGATGGCCGGGATTCTTCTCCAGAGCGCCGGCTACGGGATGACGGATACGCTTTCGGACGATCGCATGGGCTTCATTCTCGAATCCCCGGCCGGGACGTTCCCCGCTCTTGCCATCAACGGCAAGGTCAGCGATGAGGAGCTCCGCGCCTTGGTAAATAGCCTGGTGCCGGCAAGAAGCTACAAGGGGAAGTAGGCTGATCCGCCGAGATTGCAATGCTCCCCTGTTGACACATCAGCGCCCATCCTGATAGTCTAGCTCCTTCTCGAAGGGGATATCAGGGAGGATCAGCATGCCCTTGACCGACCAGGATCTTGAGCATCTCGAACGCCTCGCTCGCGTGAAGCTGAGCGGCGAGTCGCGGGAAAAGCTGCGCGGGCAGCTCGCGAGGATCATCGAGTTCGTGAAGCAGCTTCAGGGCATCGATACGGCCGGCATGGAGCCTCGCGCGCGGGCCGCCGGGCTCAAACCGCCGCTCCGCGGCGACGAGACGAAGCCCTGCCTTCCCCGGGAAGAGGTGCTCGCCGCCTCGCCCGATAATCGCAAAGGATATTTCGCGGTTCCGCCCGTTATCGAGGCGGACGAGCTCTAACACGCGGACTTCTCGCGAGAGGGTTTCATGCGCGATCTTGTTCAATATTCGATTGAGGGGCTCGGCGATATCTATCGCGCGCGGGAGGCGACCGTTCGCGAGGTCGTTCAGGCGTACCTCGACACGATCGAGGCGAGGGAGCCCCGGATCAAGGCGTTCCTCCAGGTATTCGCCGAACGCGCCCTCGAAGAAGCGTCGGAGCTCGATGCGAAGGGGCACGACGGGCGGCCGCTCTTCGGCATCCCCGTCGCTATCAAGGACAATCTCTGCACGCGGGGGATCCCCACGACGTGCTCCTCGAAAATCCTCGCGGGCTACCGTCCGCCTTATGACGCGACCGTCGTAGAACGCCTCAGGGCCGCCGGCGCGGTGATCATCGGCAAAACGAACCTCGATGAGTTCGCCATGGGCTCCTCCTGCGAGAACTCGGCCTTCCAGATGACGCACAATCCGTGGAACGAGGCGTACGCCCCGGGGGGCTCGAGCGGCGGCTCGGCGGCGGCGGTCGCGGCCGATATGGCGCTCGCCTCGCTCGGATCAGATACAGGGGGATCGATCCGCCAGCCGGCGTCCCTCTGCGGCGTCGTCGGACTCAAGGGAACGTACGGGAGGGTGTCGCGCTACGGCCTCGTCGCGTTCGCCTCGAGCCTCGATCAGATCGGGCCCTTTGCGCGCGACGTGCGCGACTGCGCGCTCGTGATGGAAGCGATCGCGGGGCACGACGTGCGCGACGCGACGACGATTCCGGCAGGCGCTCCCGATCTGCGCGGGGGGCTGGAAAGAGGGTTCAAGGGAATGCGAGTAGCCGTGAGCGCCGACCTCGAAACGTGGGAGATGGACGTCTCCGTCAAGGAAGTCGCGGCGCGCACGGTCGACGAGCTTATTCGAGACTCCGTGCCGGTGACCCGTGTGGCGCTCCCCGGCATGGAGACTTCCATCGCGGCCTACTACATCCTCGCGAACGCCGAAGCCTCGTCGAATCTCGCCCGCTACGACGGCGTGAGGTACGGTCTCCGCTCGAGCTCGGCGTCGCTCGCCGCCATGTACGACGAAACGCGCGGCGAGGGATTCGGCGACGAGGTCAAGCGGCGGATTCTCCTCGGCACCTACGTGCTTTCATCCGGCTACTACGACGCGTACTACGCGAAGGCGCAGCAGGTGAAGGCGCTCATCTGCGCGCAGTTCGAGGAGCTGTTCAAGAGCTGCGATCTCATCCTGCTTCCGACGTCGCCGACGCCCGCATTCAAGCTGGGGGAGAGGCTCGAGGATCCGATCGCGATGTATCTCTCCGACATCTTCACGACACCGGCGAACATCGCGGGGCTCCCCGCCATATCGGTCCCGGCGGAGCTTTCCCCCGAAGGGCTTCCCATCGGCATGCAGCTCGTCGCCGGATGGGGCGAGGAGGAGAAGCTCATGCGCGGGGCCTTCGGGCTCGAGAGAATGTATCGCTTCCGCGAGCAGCATGTGCTCGGTCCGAAGGCGGGGAGGGGGCGTCATGGCGACCGTTGAGTTCGAAACGGTCATCGGGCTCGAGGTGCACGCCCAGCTCGTCACGAAGAGCA
>JBFYZM010000086.1:0-5153 GCA_041309505.1 Candidatus Krumholzibacteriota bacterium | reverse complement strand
CCTCTTCGCGGGCCTTGAGCCTGATGCGGCGAACCTCGAGGCTCACGCTCGAGAGGACGCGTTTCTTCGCGACCGTGCCCTTCTCCGTCGCGTCCTGGAGGATCCGCTCCCCCACCTTCCGCGCTTCGTCCTCGGCCTTCGCGATGATGGCGGAGGCGGTGCTCCTCGCCTTCGCGAGAATCGAATCGACCTCTTTCGCTCCGTCTCCCTTGATCTGTTCGCAGATTTTATCGACGGATTCCATATCAGCCAACGTTTCCGCTCCCTTGCATGTTCACCCGCGTATCATACGTTTATTCCGACCGCGGCGCGCACCATCTGGCGTATCGAGACCCTCCCGGGCATCGGACCGGTCCGGTCGGGTATCTCGATAATGAGAGGGAAGCTCCGTCCGAAGACGTACTCCTCCATCTCCGCGCGCAGCCCGGCCGCGATCTTCTCGGTGATGATGACGATACCGACGTCGGAGGACGCGAAAGCCTTCTTGAGCGCCTCGCGCGCCTCGTCCACCGTTTCGACCGCCTCGCCGACGACCCCCGCGAGCCCGAACCCGGCCACCGTGCTCTCGTCGCCGATCACGTAGAATTGCATGAGCGCTCCCTCAAATCCTGGTCAGGATCATGATCGATATGATCAAGCCGTAGATCGCGATTCCTTCCGCGAGGCCGACGTAGATGAGGGCCCGCGCGGTGAGCTCCGGTTTCTCGCTGATCGCCCCGAGCGCCGCCGAACCGACGTACGCGACCGCTATGCCGGCGCCGAGACAGCCGATTCCCGTCGAGAAGGCCGCGGCGGCGAAGCCCCAGCCGATCACGCGCGCCTGCTCGGCCGAAACGTTCTTGTTCGGCTGCGCGGCCACGACGGCCGTGTCGTTCGCGGCGCCCTGATGCTGCTGGCTGCGCGCGTCCGTAAACGCGCTCGCCAGGTTGATTATCAGAATCAGGATCACGGTCGAAAAGACGGCGGCGGATGACAGGGTGATGAACCTCTTCATTTTGCTCCTGCGTGCCTCCTGCTCGGACATGCCTGCTCCTTTCACTCATCCTTGCCCGGCTGAACGCCCAGGCCGATTGGTTTGTACGCGACGCCACCACCGAAAAAGAATTTACCGAAGAACTCGTAATACTCGAGACGGATCGCCTGTATCGTGACGACGAGACCTTCGAGCGCGATGATCCCGACGTTGCCGAGCACGAGGATCAGGATCGAATAGATCATCCCGCCGCTCTTGCCCTTCACCATATCGACGAGGCTGAACACCGCGATGAAGAGGCCCACGTGGGCGAGCGAGAAGGCCGCCACGCGGATGAAGGATACGGTGTTCGCGAGATACCCGATGAGGATCTCGACGACCTCGATGATCGATTCGAAGATGTACGATCCGACGCCCGTTTCGAACACCATCTTCCGCCTGCTCGCGAGCGCGAGTATCGGCTCCCGGAAAAAGAGAAGCAGAATCGGAACGCCGATCGCGCCGACGAGGAGCTTCACGGGAATGGGCTCGTTCGAGAGAAAGATGGAAATGGCCACGATGCCGCCCCAGTACATGATCGCGACGATGAGCCCGGCGTGGTCGAAGACGGTCGCCTTGTAATGCCGCATCCGGATCGAGTTGACGACGTGGAACAGGATCCCGAGCGAGATGATCGCGATCCCGAAATAGATCGCGACCTTGAAGAAGTAGATCACGTTGTTCATCGGCTTCATCCATAGGTGGGGGATGAGCTCCTCGAGGCCGAATACGCTGCCGAAGAGGAACCCGAACACGACCGACGAGATGCCGCAATAGAAGGCGAGGCGGCCGACGAGGGCGACCGATTCGCTCTTCCGCTTCGGGCGGAAGCCGAGCCACGCCCCGATACCGAGCAGCACGGCGCCGTGCCCCACGTCGCCGAACATCATCCCGAACATGACGAGGAAGGTGAGCGCGAAGAAGAAGGTCGGATCGATGACCTTGTACTCGGGCAGGCCGTAGTTCGAAACGAGCATCTCGAACGGCTTGAAGAACGAGGGATGCTTGAGGAGCACGGGCACCTTCACGCGGCCCGCCTTGACGCCCGCCACGTCCTCCGGCGCGATCACCTCGATGATGGCCCGCCCTTTCGCGGCCCGGAGAATCTCCCGTTCGACCTCCCGCTTCTTCCCGCTCGGGATCCAGCCCGAAAAGATGTAGGTCTTGCGCGTCCGCTTCAGGTAGTTCTTGACCCTGAGGAGGAGCGCCGCCACGCGGAGCGATCTGTTGTATTCGGTGATCCTGCCGACGTTCGCGTCGCGCGCCGCGACGAGCTCCGCCTGAACCCCGGCGAGATCGCTCTCGAGCGCCTCGATCTTCTTGCCGAGCTCCCCTTTGACCTCCGCGGCTTCCCGTCTCGCGTCCTCCCCGATCTCGACCTCGTCGAACGAAGCCTCGCGCAGGATGCGCTTGATCTTGAGACGATCGTTCTTGAGCCCGATGAGGAGTATGAGCTCGGACTTGTCGCGCCTCGAGAGGGAGAGCATGACGGCGGGAAGCGTGGCTATCTTCTCGCGGATATACTCGACGCTCTCGAAACGCACCTCGCCGTAATGCCATTCGAGGAACGAATACGGCGCCTTCTCGATCGGAAAGCCGAGATCCATGAGAGGCGCGACCTCGCTCGCGATGGCCTGCATCCGTTCGAGCTTCTGCCTGATCTCTGCGCGCTCGGCGATCGTCCCGGCGGTCGAGCCTTCGAGAGCGAGGACATACTTTTCCATCTCGGCGAGATCGCCCATGGAAACCTCGGCGATCCCCCCTCCCGCCTCGAGGGAAAGCTCCTTGATGTCGAGATTCTTCATGAGGAGGGCGAGCCGCCCCCGCAGGTATTCGATCTTCGAACGGACCTCTCCGGCCTCGAAGCTCTTCAGATTCTCCGCCCATGGCTCCTGATCGTCGAGGCGCACGAGATGGAGAATTCCGAGACGCACGATCTCCCTCGCGACCTCGTCGAGCTCGCTCTCGAAGATGAGGACGTTGATCTGATGCATGCGCTCGGGCGTAAACATGCTCTCGCCCTTCTAGAAGGCCGCCCTGAGGTGGCCCTCGATATCGGCCTTCTCCATGTTCAGGAGCTTGCCGTTCAGTATCGTGATGAGGTTCCTGATCTCGGTGCGCTTGAGGATCAGGTACGAGAGAACCGTCCCGATCGTGAACGGAAATCCCCCGAGCGTTTTCTTCGCTTCGGTCACCAGGTTGCTCCAGAGAATGATTTCGAGAAGGTAGAGCTTGCTCAGATCCTCCTCTTTTCTCATGAGATCGGCGACCGGCTTGAACGATTTCTCGAGAGCGACCGAAAGCACGTCCCTCACGGAATCGGCCGCGAAAGCCTGCCGGAGCTTGTCGCTCGTCATGCGGTATCCGCCGGGAATGTTGTAATCGACGAGATCGCCGGTCGGCACGCTGTAGTAGAACTTGAGCCGCACGAGCCAGCCGATGTTCTTGAGGTCTATCTCGAGGCCGATGAGGCGCTGCGCGATGCGGCGGTCGGTGCGGTCGAGCGCGTCGACCCTCGTCTTCAACCGTTTGTAGAAATCGAGCTCGAGAGCGATCTCGATCGGAAAGAGCGTCCCCCGTTTCTTGTAGTCGTCGAGAACGCTCTTCATCGGACCGAGGTACGGCGTCTCGATGAGATACGCGAGCACGTCCTCGATCGTTCTCGCCTCGGCGATCGACTGGTAGGGAAGGCTGTGCGGGAGCTCCTTGCGGGTGATGTACTTGAGATCGTCGAGCCCCCGGTTCCCTTCGCGAATGCGGAGGGCGGCCTTGAGGTTCTCTATCTCGTATTTCTCGATGATCAGCTCGACGAGCTTCTGCGACGGCCCCCGGAGATCCTTGATGAGCTCCGCGTGCCACTGAACTTCCTGCTCGATGAGGAACTTCTCCGCGACGCGGGGATCGAGGGAAACCTCGGGTTTCGCGAGCGCCTTCTCGTAGATCGTGCCCCCCAGCAGGGAATAGAATTCGGGGATGTCGCGCGCTTCGGCGAGACGCGCGATCGCCTCGGGAGGCAGAAGCGCGCTGAGCCGCGCCCTGACCTTGGCGTTCACGAGCGCATATTTTCCCACCGGCCCGAGAAGCATAACGATACCGGTTCGCTCGACCGCGGTTCGCCCCGCGGCCCGTTATGTGCCGAATAGATTAGACTGCTTTTCCTCGATCCCGAGGATCAGGTTCGTCACGCGGTCCGCGGCAGCCTCGATTTCGGATTTCTTCTTCTTGATGATCTCGGCGCTTCCGACCTGGGCGCGTTCCACCTGCTGCTTCCGCTCCCCCTCCGCCTCTTCCTTCATCTGCTCCATGATCGAGTGCGCCTTCTGCATGGCGTCCTGCCGCACCCGCTCCTCCACCTGGCGGCTCTTTTCCTCCGCCTCCCGCACGATCGTCTGGGAGTCCGCGCGCGCCTTCTCGATGCTCTCGCGAGCCTCTTTCTCGGTTTCCAGGATCTTCTGGATTATCTCTTTCAAAGCTCCTCCCGCCTGGACTGAATCAGAATAAAGGTTGATATCGCGCGAGTGAGGAATATTAGGGGAGTATAGAAAAGGGGGTGCCGGGTGTCAACACATGAAAACTCGCCTCGGCACTGTTGAACGGCCTTGTATCGGGAGCTCGCTATCGAATGGACGGATTCCCGTTGCGGCACGGAGACATGCGGCAAAACGGGGCCGCCGGCAATGGCGATGCCGGCGGCCTGTCGAGTGTGACATGCAGCGAACGTGGATCCCGGTCGATTGGATTCCCCCTCCGGTGCTCTCGGAATTCTCGAGTCCCCTAGTTGCCAGCCGCTTCCCGATTGTACCGATACATATTTAATCACAGATACATTCCGATGTCAATGGAAATATTTGATTATCTTATTATATTATAAAATATTACACACTAAGTAACCAAACCGTTACAAATTTGGAACTGCAGTTGCCGCCAGTTCGAAAGCCGTAACGAATGCGTTACAGGTCGCCGCTGGCTCCCCCGATGCGGATGGGGAGATGAGCCTCGCTCCAGGAATCGGCTGAAGGGGGGTTCAGCGCCTGAAATCTCCGGCGTCGATCTTGAGACGTCTCAGAAGTCGGTAGAACGACTCCCGCGGAATCCCTGCGAGCTTGGCCGCTTCCTTGACGTCGCCGTTCGTCATCGAGAG
>JBFYZM010000085.1:0-23187 GCA_041309505.1 Candidatus Krumholzibacteriota bacterium | reverse complement strand
AAAATACGTGTTTCGAGCCCGCGTACAGCATGAGGGGGCCATGGCAATTCGATCGTTCATCGTAAGGATCTCGCTCGTCGTTGTCGCCGTTGTGCTCATCGCCGGTCCTTCGTCTTCGGCGAGAGAGAGTGTCGAAGTATGCGCTCGCGGAGGAACCGTCGTCACCGCGAGCCCGCCGGCGACGGCGGTCGGCGTCGCGATCCTGAAACGCGGGGGCAATGCGGTCGACGCCGCGGTGGCGGTCGGTTTCGCTCTCGCCGTGACCTATCCGCAGGCGGGCAATATCGGCGGCGGCGGATTCATGCTCCTTCGCCTCGGTTCGGGAGAATCCTCTTTCATCGATTTCCGCGAAACGGCGCCGTATGCCGCCTCGCGCGACATGTACCTCGATTCGCTCGGGAAAGTGATCGACGGGCTCAGCACGACCGGCGCATTGGCGTCGGGAGTTCCGGGCACCGTCGCGGGTTTGCACAAGGCGCATGAGCTTCATGGTTCCCTCCCGTGGAGCGAGCTGATAGAGCCGGCGATCTCGCTCGCCCGGGATGGCTTCCCGGTGAGCGAGAGGCTCGCGTCCTCTCTCAAGGATCTCCAGAAATACAAGGAGCGTTTTCCCGGGCTTCTGCAGTACATGAAGAGCGACGGGACCCCGCTTGCGCCCGGAGACACGCTCAGGCAGGCGGAGCTCGCCGCGACGCTCCAGCGCATCGCCGTCGAGGGTCCGGAAGCGTTCTATACAGGAACGATCGCCGGGAGCATCGTCGAAGAGATGCGTTTGAGCGGCGGGATTGTTTCCCGAGGGGATCTTGCCGGATACGAAGTCCGTCTCAGGGAGCCGCTGAAGGGCAGCTATCGCGGATACGAGATCCTGTCCGCGCCGCCTCCGAGCTCCGGAGGAACGGTGCTCCTCGAGATTCTCAATATTCTCGAGGGCTACGATCTCCGCGGCATGGGATTCATGTCCGATCAGACGATCCATTATATGGTCGAGGCCGAGAGAAGAGCGTACGCGGACCGGGCTCAATATCTCGGAGATCCGGCATATGCGAAAAATCCAGTAGCGCGTTTAATATCAAAAGGATACGCTTCTGATTTGAGAAAATCGATCACGCCGCGGGCGACTCCTTCATCGGATCTCTCCGCGGCGCCCGGGAAGAGCCGGGAGAAGCGCGAAACGACTCATTACAGCATCGTCGACGGGGAGGGCTCGGCCGTCGCCGTGACCTATACTCTCAACGACAGCTTCGGATCGAAAGTGGTGGTGCGCGGCGCCGGATTTCTTCTCAATAACGAAATGGACGATTTCTCCATAAAGCCCGGGCATCCGAACCTGTACGGGCTGGTCGGGAGCGAAGCGAACGCCATCGCGCCGGGGAAGAGAATGCTGAGCTCGATGGCGCCGACGATCGTGCTCCGGGACGGGAAGACGTTTCTCGTTCTCGGCACGCCGGGAGGCGCCACGATCATCACGACGATAGCGCAGATCGTGATCGATATGCTCGATTTCGACATGAGTCTCGAAGCTGCCGTCGCGGCGCCGCGCTTTCACCACCAGTGGCTGCCCGATCATATCAGCGCCGAAAAAGGGGCCTTCGGAATGTATCTGCGGCGGGCCCTCGTCGAGAAGGGACATCGGATAGAGGATCGATCGTCGCCGATCGGCGACGCGCAGGCGATCGAGGCGAGAGGCTCGGGCGCGTGCGGCATGAGCGACCCGAGGGGAGACGGGGCCGCCGGGGGCGTCGAGCCCGCGGAGCCTGGTTCGCGTTGAAAGGAGCTGATGGCGGGATTATGAGAATGACGTTGATCGTACTCCTGGTTTCGATGCTCGCGTTCGCTTCGCCGGAAGCGTTTTCGACGGGCAAAGAGGATGCCGAGTGCTATATGATGCAGGAGGTATTCTGCAGATTTCCGTTCGCCCAGGTGATCCCCCTTGACAGCTTGGGCGGCTGGGGGCTCATCTACGCCGATACGTACGGAAAGCTGCACGTCCTCAAGGCGACGCCCAAGGGATGGAAGCTCGAATGGGAGCTGACGAATCTGGGGGTCAAGATAAGGAAGTTCTTCGTCCGGGATCTGGACGCCGACGGAGTTCCGGAGATAATCGTCGCGACGGTGAGCGGTCGCATTCTCGTGTACGACACGGAGACGTACCAGAACCTCTGGGAGAATCTTGAGGATAATTTTTCGTCGCTCCAGTCGATAGAGGTCGCCGACGTCGACGCGGATCCGCAGCTCGAGTTCGTCTTCATCGCCGACGGGCGCCTGTATATCGTGGACGGCATGAGCAGAAGCAATCAATGGGCGAGTCAGCAGAGCTTCGATGCCGCGGAGATCCTTGTCGGCAACGTCGACAAGGATCCCCAGATGGAAATCGTCCTCAACAGCGGAATTATCATCGATTCCCGGTTCTATAACGTCGAGCTCACGTGGGAGAAGCCCTTCGGCGATCGTATGATGTTGTTCGACATGAATAACGACGGGATTCCGGAGATCGTCGGCGAATTCGCCGATTATTCGCTGCGGATATACGACGTCTATGCGAGGCGAGAGGTCTGGTGATTCGACCCCGCAACCGGCGCCGATCAAAAAACAGGCCCGCGAATTAAAAAGTTGTTTTAGAAAAAAACGATTTGTGATATAATACGCGCGTATTATCACTCAACCGTGGTTGGATCACTCTGAAGAAGGAGGGGGTCTTGAACAGAAAGCTACTGCTGGGCATAGCCGTGCTTTGCATCCTGGTCTTCGCCGTTGCGAGCGCTTCTGCGATAACCTTCAGAACCGAGCGTTTTTCTCTGAACGGCACAGGATCCTTCATGGCGCATCCGCCGACTTTCGCCGGGCAAATCACCGGCGGCACATTGTTTCCGGGCACATTCTGGATTTCTTTCAACGATGCCGGATGGCCGACGGACAATCCCGGAACTCCGCAAAACGAACGTCTGGACTATGTCATCGCGCATTATTTCCATTACGACCCGACGGTCGGCGGGGAAAGCTGGGACGGATATTTTCCGCCGAGCGGTTCCGGAGAGCCCATGCCGACGTGGCGCCTCTTTACGGCCGCAGGGGACACCCTGGGGGGCAGCTGCACCCAGATCACGATAACGATCAAGGATCTCAACGCGAACGCCGTTATGGAAACGAGCGAGTATGCGGCGAAAGTCATTTCCGGCAACATGGTGGCCTATATCAATTACGGTGGGGGCTGCTTCAGGAATTTCTGCGGCACGGGGAGCTTCTCGGGAACTTTGAACGTCGTGAATGCCGGAACAATGGAAGAGGAGCTGTACGTTCCATCGCCTTCTTTGCCTTCCGGAAGGCTTTACATGAAAGATGGCGGCTGCACGGTCGGCGTCGAGTCGAGCAGCTGGGGGACCATCAAATCCATTTATCGCTAGGGGATCCGGTAAAGCCGAAAGGATGTGTATGATAATGAAAGGGAACATGATTATAGGCCTCTTCCTCATCGCGGGGGTCGTAATCTCGCCTGTGTGCGCCTCCGCGCAACTGCCCGAAGCGCTCTCGGTACAGTTCGAATTCGACGGCATGGGCAACGCGATGATCAACTCGCTTCCCGTTTACGCAGGCTCCATCTATGCGGGAGATCCGCTCGTTCTCGGCGCGGATTGGTGGATACGGATCGACGATTCGACCTGGCCGCCCCCGTCGAATCCGCAGGTCCGCTGGGATTATCTGTTCAACAATTTCGCGACTTACGACGCGAATTCTTTCAGCTGGACGATCGTGTTCGACGAAGCTTCGTGCGGCACGAAGCCGGTGTGGGAAATCGATCACGTGACGAACGGCACAATGGGCGGAACGCTCGTCGTCGTCGTGACCTTCACGGACTGGGATCAGGACGAGACTCTCGATATCGACGAGAGAATGTTCGCCGTGTACTCGGGGAACCTGATAATCATGAAGTATGGAACGGGCATCTTCGCCGGATACTGCGGGGACGGAACCTTCAACGGTTCGATCCAGAATCCCGATCCCGCGAACTGGGCCGACGATTACGTCGAGGGAAGCTGTTTCCTCAACCTCCAGAATTGTCAGATCGGCACGCGCGAAACGTCGTGGACGGCTATCAAGTCGATGTACCGGTAGGAGGAGGTTCTAGCGGGGCTGAAAGCCGATAGCGAGCCGAACCCACATCGGCTTCCGCACTCCCTGCTCCGTGCCGGGGGTGAAGCGTATCTTGCGGGCGGCTTCGACGGCGATTCGATTGAGTTCTTCAAGGGGGAGTGTTCGAGTGACTTTGACGTCATCGACTTCCCCCTTTTCATTTATGAGGAGCATGAGCTCGACCCTTCCCTCGGGCAGTTTCTTGAGACCGGCCGGATACTTCGGCCACGGGATGTAGAGCGGTTTCGGCTCGACCGTGGCGTTTCGCGATCCCCGGGTCCCGGCGCCGCCGCCTCCTCCTCCCTGGATCGGCAGCATTTCGGATTGCGGCTCTCCGAGAGCTTCGAAGCGAGCCGCCTCTTCCGCGGATTCCGCATTCTCGGCCGCCGTTTTTTCCGTTACCGCCGCGGCCGGCCGCGGCTCCACCGATAGAGAGAGGACACGAAACGGATTATCGAGGAACGGATAGTGATCGGTGCCTTCCTCTCCGGGGGGGAGCTCCGTCCTGAAAACCTCGAGATACCGGGGTTGAAAGAAAAACAGGAACACGGCATGAACGAGGACGGCGGATACGACGATGATCGCCCAGTGCTTTCGCGTGCTCCGGACCGATTGCGGCTTCCCGAATCCTTGGCTCATGGGTGTAGTATAGGGTCGCCGCCCATTCTTTGCAAGGATACCCGGCAGGGCAGGGGCTCGATTGGCTGGTAATGGCGTCGCCTCGGTATTATATTAAAGAACGGTGCAATGACGCAGGCGCGAAAGGAGTGTCGCGATATGGATGTTTACGAGGCGATGAGAACGAGGACGAGCGTGCGTAGTTACCGGAGCGATCCGGTCGATGACGATACGCTGAAACGGGTTCTCGACGCCGCGCGCATCGCGCCCTCGGGCAAGAACGGGCAGCCATGGACATACATCGTCATCAAGGACGCTGAAATCCGGGCAAAACTCGTCGTCGCGTGCAAAGGGCAGGGATTCATCGCGGAAGCTCCCGTCGTGATCGCGGCATGCGGCAGGGAGGATCTCGCCTACCAGAAGATGGGCGGATACTGGAACAGCCTCCCCGTAGATATCGGAATATCGTTCGAACACCTCATGCTCGCGGCGTCGGCGGAGGGGCTCGGAACGTGCTGGATCGGCGCGTTCATCGAGGAAGAGGTCAGGGCGATTCTCGGGGTCCCTCCCGAAGTGAAGATTGTGGCGCTTACCCCGCTCGGATATCCGAAGGGAGATCGATCGACAAGGCCGAGAAAGCCGCTCGAAGAAATCGTCATGCACGAACGTTGGAACGGGACCGGGAGATAACCGGGAAAGGCGAGGGGAGCATGAAGACGAAAGGCGTCGCGAGGAGCGTTCTCGTCATGATCGTGAGCGGGGCGCTCGTTTCCGCGCAGCAGGCGTCGGCGGAGAGCGTTTTCACGCCGAAGGGATTCGATTCGATCGAAGCATGCGCGACCAGCCGGTCCATGCCGGCGAGTTTCGCGGCTCCCTCGCTTGGGTCCGGTCCGAGCGCTCTCGGTTTGCGCTCGTTCGCGGCGGATACCGTCGAAACGTTCGACGTGGAGATTGAAGAGGAGAAGGGGCCCGGAATCGGAAGACAGCTCGCCGTCTTCGCCATCATAACGGCTATCGTCGGCTACGCCGTCATCGAGCTCATGGCGTCGGACGACGAGCCGGCTGAACCCTCGAAGCCGGGAGGGAAAGACCCGAATCCGTTCTCCTCCGTTCCGGGCATGTCGGCCGCGATTACTCGCTGACGGTGAAGATCCTGGTTTCGATCGCCGTCGTTCCGGCCGAAAGATCTTCGACCCCGAGAACAAGCAGGTACATTCCCTTTTCGAGTGCGCCGATATCGATCTGGAGATTGTCGGCCGCCGTGCTCGCGCGAGCTTTCTGCTCGATGCTGCTTTCGATATAGGGCTTCGCTTTGCCCTTGTTCCCTTTCACGCTCGACCACATGTACGCGAGAGTCTTCCGGACGCCTTCGCCGGATTGCTCGTCGTCCGCCGGATTGCGGATCGCGTAGCTCAGGCGATAGCGGGACATGCCGTTTTCGTCGACCTGCAGGTTATACACCTCGTAGGCGAGACAGAGCGCGCTCTTCTCCCGGTAGAGGGGTATCGGATCGAGGAGCTTCGAGCACGATCCTCCCGCGTCGGGAATGGTGAATTTGATGCTGCTCAGCTTGAGCGAACGGCCGCGCATCTCCCGGATCTCGATCGGGTTCTTGCGCGAGGATTTGCGGCGGTCCTTTTCGCTCACGATCTCGACGATGCACGTGCATTCGAGCGGGCGGGGGAGCATCTCGATGGCGAAGGTGCAGACGCGGAATCTTCCGTTGGGCTTTTCGATGATCGGAAGGCTGTCGGGGTTGAAGGGAATCCGGTCGTGCGAGAAGCGGTTCCACTGCGAATCGAAAAAGGTGACGAAGATATCCCAGGGGAGCCCCGGGGTTCTCCTGAGCGTGTCGGGGATGGCGACCGACATCTCGATCCGCGTGCGTTCATCGCCGCCGCGGAGCTCCGCGATCGCGACGCTGACCGGAAACGGCCGGTACTCGACGGGGAAGCTGTATCGCTGTTGAATGGAGTTCAGCAGCTTGAGCGACGCCGTTCCGTAATAGTCGCTGATGGGAAAATGGTAGTCGCCGTTCAGAAACTCGTCGTTGAAGTAGAGGTTGAAATAGCTCTTCGCTTGAGCGTACTGCCACACGATCCAGCCGCCCGACGTGCCGCCGCCGAGGTCGTAGAGTGTCCGGTCGGGAAGGCCGAAACGGATCAACGCCGCGCCGCGGTCGGTCGCCGATCCGCGCGCGTCCCGGCGCTCGTCCGACAGCGCCCTGTCGGCGATGGCGATGCGCGCGTAATGCTCGAGCGCCCGCTCGTTGATCTCGGTCGCGGGCGTCGGATCGTTCTCCATCCAGAATCTGCGGCCCCAGTCCTCCTGTTTGATGTCGGAGGAGCTCAGGTAGAAATCCCGTTCATCGAACGGAAGGAGAGGGGATATGTCGTTGTAGGGATGGCGCTCATCTTCCGTCATGAGAAGGAATGCGCTCGAAAACGCCTTCTGGGCCTTCTCGAAATCCTTGCGTCTCGTATAAAGCATGCCGCAGACGAGGTGCGCCGCCGGGCTCTTGGGATGGTACTGAACTGCGCGGGTGCCGTATTTGAGCCCCGTCTGGTACATCTGGCGGAACGAGTAGAGATAGGCGAGATTTTCGAGCGTTTCCTCGTTCTTCTTGTCGATCCGGAACGCCTTTTCGAAGTGCTCGATCGCCTTCACGAGATGATCCACGAAACACATGGTCTTGTAGTATTCGTATTGCTCGAGACGGCCGAGCTGAAACCATGCTTCGAAGCAGCGTGGATCGATCTGTGTCGCCCGCACGAACGAGGCTTCCGCCTCTCCGACGAATCGCCGAGCGACGAGCGTGAGGCCCCGTTCGACGTGGAGGAGGGGATTCTGGGGATCGAGCGAAATCGCCCTGTCGATCTCCTCGGAGGAAAGAATGCGGGAGCGCGGGGTGCCGGCGAGCCGATAGAGAACGGCGAGCTCCCGGTGGAGCTCGGCGTTGGCGAAATCCGCCTCGACGCGTTCCTTGAGCACGGCGATATCCCGCCATACCTCGCGTGTGCCCTCGATCGCGACGGGTTCGATAAAATCGTCCTCTTCGACGGCTCGCTTCCCTTCGGGACGAAACGAGCATCCGCACAGGAAGGCGAGAAAGAGGCAGGTTGAAAAGCGCAACGCCGGGAAATGTTTCAATCGATCGCTCCCCTCGCGGGATGAAATCTACGCGTACCGGTATATAATGCAACAAAACGCTCGAAATATCAATAAAGTCATATGATTAGAGTATACCCGCGGGGGCTTTCTCCGCCGTCACGGTACGATACTTGCTTGCATTGAATCTGATAATTCCGCTCGATTAACGCATGGCGTGAAAGGGGATCGTCGGCTATGCAGGCCGTTCTCGAGGCGCTACCGCACGAGTTTCAGCAGTTCAGGGAGGTGGTGGAGACGCTTTCGAAGCTCGTTCTCCAGTCCCGCCTCTTCCCGGCGCGCCACCCCTCCGTCGAGCGCGCTCTCGGCTCCGCGTTCATCCACCTCGACACCGCCCTTCAGGGCAAGAAATCGGTGAGGCTCATATTCATTGATGGGGTCATGCACTGGCTCAATTTCGAGCTCGATATGACCGATACCCGCGACAAGGCGATGCATCTCTTCCGCGAAGCGCTCGTCAAGCACTCGATCGGCGAGATGGAGTTCCTGAACGGGGTCACGAAAGACGAGATCGCGGCGCTCGCGGGGCTTCTTGCGGGGAGCGGATCGAATCTGGCCGGGAACCTCGCCTCGCTCGGCGGACAAATCGAGAAGATATGCGTGCGGCACGGATACCGGGCCGAAGCAACCGACGAAACAGGGGACCCGGCGATCGCGCCTCGCGAATCCGCGGGCAATCAGGCGTCTCGAAGCGGCGGCGCCTCGGGAAGCCGCGGAGCGATGGGCATGGCCGTCCAGGGAGTTCTCGACAAGCTCGAGAAGATCCAGTCGAAGGACGGAACGAAGGCCCGCGCGAAGATCATCGAGGTCATCGAACGCGAGGGGGGCGGCACCGCGACGATTCTGTTCCTCAACTCCCTCAAGGAATACGAAGACTACACCTTCACGCATTCGGTGAACGTCGCGGTCATATCGGCGGCGATCGCGAAAAATCTGGGGCTCGGCGAAGAATTCGTCGACACGGTCGCGCACGCCGCGCTTCTCCACGATATCGGGAAGCTCTATGTCCCGCGGGGCATCATCCACAAGGCGGGCAAGCTCACCCCGAGCGAATGGCAGGTTATGAAGCGCCATCCCGTCGACGGCGAGCGGATTCTTCGCGAGGAGAGATTCGACCTCGTGTCGAGACGCGTCGCCTACGAGCACCATATGCGTCACGATCTCGGCGGCGATCCCGCCGCAAAGGAAGGGTTCGAGGTCCATAAGGCGAGCGAGATCGTTCGCATCGCCGACAGCTACGACGCGCTGACGACCAAGCGGCCATACCGGAAGCAGATCAATCCGTACCAGGCAATCAAGCTCATGGAAAAGGGAAACGGCACCGAATTTCGAAAAGATTATTTCCTGGCGTTCATGCGCGTGCTCGGCAATATCCCGATCGGAAGCATGCTGCGATTGGACACGGGGGAGACGGCGCTCGTCATAGGCATGAGCGGGGGAAGCGGAGATCTGCCGCGCGTGCGTCTTCTGACGGATGAGTCGGGGAGGGAAGTGAGCGGCGAGATCGTCTTCGATCTCAACGAGCTCGATCCCGCGACGAACAAACCTAAACGGCGGATCGCGAGCATCCTCGACCAGGCCGTGCGCGACGTGGACATCGGACAGTACGTCATGTGCTAGATTGGCGCCGCCGGATAAAAAAATCACCCAGGGCGATCCATCCTCACGTGCGGACAATCACCCCGGGTGAAATCGTTGCGGCGAGGTCGCTCCCGAAATATCAGAGAACTTCCGGCTTGCCTATCTGCTCCATCGCCCCGAAAAAGGTCCATACGAACTGCGCGTCTCCCGACGTCGCGTATATCACGAACTCGAGGCTCTTGCCGGCGGTCATGGCCGTACCCGCCCTGGCGAGGCCGATCTCGCCGTCGGAGAGAATGCACCATCCCTTTGGCGCGAAGACATCGACGATGGAGCCTTTCGGATCCTTGAGCTCGAACCCGTAGACTCCGCCCTTCGAAGCCGTAACCACCAATTTAATAAGATAATTACCGCCTTCCAGCGCCTGCACGTTCTTCTTGACCGTCACAGGAGCGCCGAGAGTCGGAACGCTGAGGATCAGCATCAGAGCGGATGCGAGAAGCAAGCACCCCACGCGGTTGCCCTTTAGCATCTCTTTTCCTCCTAAGCCATTACGAAGAGCATTTGATACAATTTATAAACAAATGAATCAATCACTTGTTTTCTTTGATTTTAATTATATCACATGCGCCGGAGGATGTCGAGGGGGTGATAAAGAAAATTCGGGGGTAGTTCGGTCTCAGATCGGCTGAATGAAAAGGGGATCCTTTTTCGATTCCTTTTCGACGGATTCCGGATGAAGGTCCGCGGCGCCGTCGAACGCTTTCTTTCGCTCCGCGATCTCATGGAGTTTCTCGGCGATTCTGCCCGGGGAGTCGCCGCGGGAGAGCGATGCGGCGCAATCGGCGAGCTCCTTGATTTCCTTTATTTCCTTTTCGTGGATGCGCGCAAGGGCGGCGTTCCAGGCCGATTCGATCGCGGAAAAAGCGCCGTTTTCGCGGCTCTCGCCGCGGCGGGGGAGCTTGCCGCCGGCCAGGTCGAGGAGGTCCCGGTGCAGGAGCGCGAGGGGGTGGAATATGCGCGTCGTCACGATGCTCGAGAGGAGGAGAAATGAACCAATGATGATCGCCGTGATGGCGATCGTATTCACCATGAGGATGCCCTTCAGCTTCGCGGCGACCTCCTCGAGCTCGGGGAACTGCCGGGCCACCGCGGATTGATTCGAGAGCAGCGCGAAATAGAAGGAGATTCCGAAGATCAAGGCCACGGTGAGCATCCCCGCGAGAATAAGGTACCTGATGCGGTTCTTGACGCCGCGCGCGAGGGAATCGGCCGCGTCGGCGGCCCTGCGTTCGTTCATTCCGGTCATTCCATTCTCCTTGCGGCGAATCGCGTCCGTGCACGGCGATTGGCCGATTTGGCCGTTCTTGAGCCGGTGCATCGGGGCGATTACCGTTCCCAATGGAGGATATTCAATAACCGTGCCATCGGGCCGCTCTATTCCTTACAGAAAAAGAGGATAGCGGAGCGGAATTTCCCGATGTCGATCACCGTGTCCTTGCAGGGGCCGAGGGGGCGCGAATTGGGGATTCCGATGATGGGGATTCTCGGAGCGACGTCGTGGATTCCGGAGACGAGGTCCCGCTCGCACGCCACGGCGACGATCGCGCGGGGTCTGATGTCGCGGATGATCGAACGCGCCTGCGTCCCTCCCGGGGCCGTATGCAGGATCACGTCCGGGAATTCGGCGCAGACGCTCTGCACCTCTTTCTTCAGCTCCTTGGAAAGGCAGCGGGGCACGAGAGCGAGCACGCTCCCTTCCGCCCGCAGCGGGGTTGCGAGCCGATTGCTGACCTCGATGAACGAATGGCCGAGCCTGTCGCGCGATATGCCGAACGATTGGGCGAGCCGGGCGACGGCGGGGAAGAGCATGACGAAGAGGTTGCTCCCCCGGCGGAGGCAGATTGCGAGGTAGATCCGCTGCGAGATGACGGCTCCGATGAGAAGCGTGTACCAGACGAGGAAGAAGACGGCACTCCCGGCGATGACGAGGGTCAGGAGCGTCGCGTAGAAGCGCCCGTACTGTTCGAATCGAGGGAGGACGAGATACCAGAAGAGAACGCCGAGAAGGACGAAGCCGGCGAGCACGGCGAAAGAAAGGACAAGAAAAATCCCCTTTCCCTCCGTAATCTGCGAGGGAGCGTCGCTTCCCTTCCAGTCGAGCCATTCATCGCCGAGGACTCTATCGGGAGGCATCGGTTTCCGTTCCCCGTTCATATCGGAGTGAGAATGTACTTGAACGTCGCGGCGCGTTCAATACAATTCGACCGCATGCGGACATGTGCGTCGAAGGTATGGATCAGCCCGGAGGCATCGGAAACAAAGGGGCGGATATCGTCAGGGAGCCAGCCGGTCGACGAGGATTTTCGCCTCCGCGGCGAGCGCCTGATCGCCCTCCCAGGTTTCGACGAATCGCTGGAAGGCCGCGCGCGCGAGGGCTTCGTCTCCCATCCTGAGATATGCATGGCCGATATAGTAATCCGCTATCGGAGGATACTGCGCTCGCGCGCGGAGCGTTTCGAGAACACGTACCGCGCCGCCCGGATCCCCCGTGCCCATGCGGACGGCGGCTCCGTTGAGAAGAACGTCGGGATCGGAAGGATCGATCCGGGCGGCTTGTTCGACCGCCTCGCCCGCCTCGCGCCACCGCTTTTCCCTGATGTAGGTTTCGGCGAGCCCTTTCCACGCGTTCGCGTTCTCCTTGTTCTTGAAGATGGAGAGTCGGAATTCTTTTTCCGCTTCGCCCGTGTCGCCGAGCGCGAGATTCGTGAGGCCCAGGTAGCAGAAGAGCTCGTCCGTGGAGGAGCCGAGCGCCCGCGCGGATCGCAGCGCGTCGAGGGCGTCGGCGTACATGCGCCGGGAATAGGCGATCTTGCCGGTGAGAAAAAAGAGCGCGGCGTTGACGGGACCGAGCCTTCGCGCCGAGAGTATTTGGCCGTACGCCGCGTTGAAATCGCCGGTTCGGAAATACGCTTCGGTCAGTAGCAGGTTCGCTTCGAGGTTGCCTGGGTCGAGCGAGACCGCCTGCGTCGCGTGATTCTCCGCGGATCTGTTCTGGCCTTCCTTGAGCGCGATCGACGCGAGGCCGACGAGAGACGGGACGTGGGTCGGCTTTATGCCGAGCGCGAATCCATACGCGTTCTTTGCTTCGGGTAGCTTTTCCTGCTCCTCGAGGCTCTTTCCGAGAAGGTGTTGCGCGTCGGCGTCGAGCGAGTTGAGCGCCACCGCCTCGCGAAGATGCGTTTCGGCCTCGGGGTAGCGCTTCAGCGCGATGAGCGCGGCGCCGAGGTTGTACCGGGCCTCGGGGTCGTCGGGCCGGTAGGCCACCGATTCGGTCCAGAGCCTGACGGCTTCGGCGTAGTCTTCTCTCTTGGCGGCTTCGAGGCCGAGATTGTAGCTTCTGACCGCTTTGTCGGGGCCGCAGCCGAAGCCCGTCGCGAGGAGCGCCAGCGTTGCGAGAATGAGTCCGGCGGATTTCATGACGGATCCTTATCTCGACGCGATCCGCGTCGGCGAGAAACCATCGGGACTTACACTCCCATAATATCGCAGCCGAGCCCGTTCAGGACAATAAAAAAGAGCGGTCGATCGAGGAATCGAAACTGTTATCCAATTATGAAATAATAAGTTATAATCGAATTGGCGTCGAATAGATTGCGCGCGGCGATTAAATGAATTACATTATTGTTGACTTTTCAAGAAATATCGGTAAAATGAAAAGCCAAAATTGTAACTGCAGCAAATACATGATACTGCAAAAGGCGTAGAGCCATTCAAAGGAAGATCAGGGGGCGCGATGCTCGACAGGGACGTTATCGCCGAATACAAGCTCGATCACGATTTTCTCTCCGAGATCTACGCGTTGCCCGGCGGCCGGGAGATCAAGAAGTGCATCCAGTGCGGAACGTGCAGCAGTTCATGTCCTCTGAGCTACGTGATGGATTACGGTCCGCGCAAAATGTTCTCTCTCATCAGGGCGGGATTCAGGGACGAGGTGCTATCCTCGAACACGATCTGGTTCTGCTCCTCCTGCTACACCTGCGCGGTTCGGTGCCCGAAAGACATCAAGATCACCGACGTCATGTACGCGCTGAAAAGGCTCGCCGTCAAGGAGGGGAAGACCAAAGGCAAGAAAGCGGTCGTGCTCTCCAAGAACTTCGCTCGCATGGTCAACACGTACGGCCGCAACCACGAGACGGAGTTGATGGCCCGTTACATTCTCGAAGCCGATCTCTTTCACGCGCTGAAGTTCGTGCCCCAGGGATGGAAACTTCTCGTGAACAGGCGCCTGCCGCTTTTCCCGCATAGAATGAAGAACATGGATCAACTCAAGAAGATACTCAAGAAAGTGGACGAGCTCGGGGAGATATAGATGAAATACACATACTATCCTGGGTGTTCCGTCAACGCGACCGCCAACATTTACCGCGATTCGATCGCCGCCATCGCGCCCGCGCTGGGGCTCGAGCTCGAGGAGCTCGAGGACTGGAATTGCTGCGGCGCGACCGCGTACATGTCGGTCAAGGAGCTCATGAGCTTCGCGATTTCGGCGCGCAACCTCGCCATCGCCGAGCAGCATCACCGCGACGTCGTGACGCCCTGCAGCGCGTGCTACACCGTGCTCAACAAGACGAACCACTATTTCGCCGATTATCCCGAGCTTCGAAAGAAGATCGGACAGGCGCTTGAGGCGGGCGGTCTCAGCTACAGCGGAAACCTCCGCGTGCGTCATTTGCTCGACGTCGTCTGCAACGATATCGGCTACGAGAAAATCACGTCGCTCGCGAAGAAGAAGCTCGCGGGGCTCAAAGTCGCCCCCTATTACGGATGCCAGATCGTCCGGCCCGATTCGGGATTCGACGATCCCGACGAGCCGACGACGATGAACAGGCTGATCGAGGCGCTCGGAGCGGAGTGCGTCGATTATCGGATGAAGACGTCATGCTGCGGCGCTTCGCTCATGGGGACCCAGGAGGATCTGGCCATGCGGCTCTGCAGGAACCTGCTCCTCGACGCGCAGCAGAACGGCGCGCACTGCATCGTGACGATCTGTCCGCTCTGCCAGATGAATCTCGACGTGTACCAGGGCAAGGTCAACGCCCGTTTCAAAACAAAATTCGATATCCCCGTGCTTTATTTCACCCAGCTGATCGGCGTGAGCCTCGGTCTGCCGCTCCGCGATCTCGGGCTCAACCGGCTCGCGGTGAAGCTCACCAAGCCGATCAAGAAGATATTCGAGGGAGCGAACAATGGCTGAACGCATCGGAGTGTACGTCTGTCATTGCGGCACGAACATCGCCGGCAAGGTCAATATCGACGAGGTCGTGAAGTACGCGAAGGAGCTCGAGAACGTTACGCTCGTGCGCGACTACAAGTTCATGTGCTCGGATCCCGGCCAGGCGATGATCGAGAAAGACATCAAGGCAGGGGTCATCGATCGGGTGGTCGTCGCGTCGTGCTCGCCCCTCATGCACGAGAATACGTTCCGGAAGGTATGCGAGCGCTCGGGCGTCAACGCGTATCTCTTTGCCATGGCGAACATCCGTGAGCAGTGCTCGTGGGTGCATCTCGACGAAGCCGCATCGACCGAAAAAGCGAAGGGTCTCATCGCGGCGGCGGTGGCGCGATCGACGTGGCTCGAGCCGCTCGAGAAACGGGTCGTCCCCATTAATCCGCGGACGCTCGTCATCGGCGGCGGGATCGCCGGCATCCAGGCGGCGCTCGATCTCGCGGAAGCGGGGAAAGAGGTCGTTCTCGTGGAGCGCGATCCATCCATCGGCGGGCACATGGCGAAGTTCGACAAGACATTCCCGACCCTCGACTGCGCCGCGTGTATCCTCACGCCCCGTATGGTGCAGGTCGGTCAGCACAAGAACATCACGTTGCTCTCCTATTCCGAGCTCGCCGAGGTGAGCGGGTACGTCGGCAATTTCAAGGTGAAGGTGCGCGAGAAAGCGCGTTACGTCGATCGGGACCTCTGCAACGGGTGCGGGATGTGCTGGGAAAAATGCCCGGGCACCCGCGTTCCGCGCAAGGGCAACGTGCATGAAAAGCTCTCGCTCGGGCCGACGACGTCGATCTATATGCCGTTCATGCAGGCCGTCCCCGCGGTGCCCGTCATCGATCGGGATACCTGCACCTACTTTCAGAAGGGCAAATGCCGGACCTGCGAAAAGGTATGCGAGCGGCACGCGATCAAGTTCGATATGGAGGACCGGATCCACGAGTTCGAGGTCGGGAATATCATCATCGCCGCGGGGCTCCAGACGTTCGATCCGTCCGTCATGAAGCGATACCGGTACGGGATCCTTCCGAATGTCGTCACCGCGCTCGAATTCGAGATGATGAACTGCGCCGCGGGATCGACGAACGGGAAGATCGTTCTCGCCGACGGTTCCGAGCCGAAGGCGATCGGAATCCTTCACTGCATCGGAAGCCGCGACAAAGACTACCACGAATACTGCTCGCGCGTCTGCTGCATGTACGCTCTCAAGTTCGCGCACCTCATCAAGGAGAAGACAAAGGCGGAAGTCTACAATTTCTATATCGATCTGCGCTGTTTCGGGAAGGGATACGAGGAGTTCTATGACAGGCTTCTCGGCGAGGACGTGCGGTTTATCCGCGGCAAGGTCGGCGAGATCACCGATATGCCGATCCACGAGGGGGAGGAGGGGAAGCTCATCGTTCGGGTCGAGGATACCCTCCTCGGCGTCGTCCGGAGAATTCCCGTCGACATGGTCGTTCTTTGCACCGGCCTCGAAGCGCCGAAGGGGCTGGCCGCCGTTGCGAAGATGTGCAGCGTGAGCATCGGCAAGGACGGCTTTCTCATCGAAAAGCATCCGAAACTCGGCCCCGTATCGACAGCCACGGACGGCGTGTTCATCGTCGGGGCGTGCCAGTCGCCGAAGGACATTCCCGACACCGTCGCGCAGGCCTCCGCCGCTTCGAGCGCGGTGCTCTCGATGATCATGCGCGAGAAGATCGAGATCGAATCGGCGACCGCGGAGATTGACGAGGAGAAGTGCTCCGGCTGCCGGATCTGCAACAACCTATGCCCATATCTCGCGATCCGTTTCGACGAGGAAAAGAAGGTGTCCGTTATCAACGAGGCGCTCTGCAAGGGATGCGGAACGTGCGTCGCCGCCTGCCCGAGCAACGCGATCAGGGCGAAGCATTTCAGCAACAAGCAGATCTTCGCCGAGATAGAAGGTATTCTGTCCTCCCGGTGAGGACCATCGAGCGAGAGGAATGAGGAATGGCGTTCGAACCGAGAATCGTGGGTTTCCTGTGTAATTGGTGCACGTACACGGGCGCGGATCTGGCCGGAACGGCGCGCGTCAAGTACAGCCCGAATATCCGCTCGATTCGCGTCATGTGCAGCGGCAGAGTGGATCCCGTGTTCGTGATAAAGGCGCTCTTCGAGGGCGCGGACGGCGTGCTCATCGGCGGATGTCACCCGGGAGACTGCCATTACCAGGAGGGCAACTACAAGGCGCTCCGGCGCTATCTCCTGCTCAAGAGAATACTCCCCGAGTACGGGATCGAACCCGGCCGCGTTCGGCTCGAGTGGGTTTCCGCGTCCGAAGGAGAACGGTTCGGACACGTCGTCGACGAATTCACGGAGGAAATCCGGAAGCTCGGTCCTCTCTCGATCAAGGAATCGCTCTTCGAGAGCATGAAGACCGACGTCGCGCATCACGGCGAGGAACATCAGGCACCAACCGGAGAGGCGAGATGAAGCTCAAGATAGGGATTTACTGGGGCGCGGCCTGCGGCGGATGCGACGTCGCGATCCTCGATACGCACGAGAAGCTGCTCGAGATCGCCGAGATGGCCGATATTTACCTCTGGCCCGTCGCGATGGATTTCAAGTACAGCGACCTGCGCGCGATGAAGGACGGTTTTCTCGACGTCGCCCTCTACAGCGGCGGCGTCCGCAATTCGGAGAACGAGGAAATAGCGAAGCTTCTTCGGAAAAAGGCGAAGGTCATGATCGCCCTCGGCGCCTGCGCCCAGCTCGGCGGCGTGCCGGGGCTCGCGAATATGTATACGCGCGAAGAGGTCTTGAGGCGCGTTTACCTCGAATCCGAATCGACCGTGAACACGGAGGGCGTGCTGCCTCTCGAGAGCTCGAAGGCGGAGGGGCACGAGCTCGAACTGCCGCACCTTTACAATACGGTGAAAACACTCGATCAGGTCGTCGACGTCGACTATACGATTCCGGGATGCCCGCCCGCGTCGCTTCAGATATATTCGGCGCTCGGCCTTATCGCGGACGATATGCTGCCGAAGAAGGGTTCAGTGATCGGCGCAGGAGACCGCGCGCTCTGCGACGAGTGCCCGCGGAAGAAAGGCGAAAAGACGATCACGAGGATTTACCGGACGCACGAGAAGCTCCCAGATGCGGAAACGTGTTTCCTCGAGCAGGGATTCATCTGCCTCGGTCCCGCAACGCGCTCCGGCTGCGGATCGCGCTGCATCAAATCGGGAACCCCGTGCCGCGGCTGCTACGGGCCGCTCGACGACGTCGCCGACCAGGGGATCAAGATGCTGAGCGCGCTCGCGTCGGTCATGGAGCCGAAAGAAGAGAAAGATATCAACGCGATGCTGGATACGGTGGTCGATCCGCTGAGGACCTTCCACCGGTTCAGCCTCGCTTCTTCGATACTGAGGAGGAGGAAAGCATGAAGCGCATCGAGATCGACCCGATCACCCGCCTCGAAGGCCATGGGAAGATCACGATCTTCTTGAACGAGCAGGGACAGGTGGACAACGCGTTCCTGCAGATCCCCGAGCTGAGGGGATTCGAGAAGTTCGTCGAGGGTCTTCCGATCGAGGAGGTTCCCCGGGTTGTCACGCGCATCTGCGGTGTGTGACCGGCTGCACACCACATGGCCTCGGGTAAGGCCGTAGATGCAGTATACAAGGCGAAGATTCCGGCGGCGGCTGCGAAGCTCCGTGAGCTGTACTACATGGCTCACTTCATTCACAGCCACACGGCGCATTTCTACGCCCTCGCCGCGCCCGATTTCGTCGTTGGTCCCGACGCGCCCCCCGCCGAGCGCAACATCCTCGGGCTCGTGAACAAAGTCGGTATCGACATCGGGAGAGAGGTTATCCGCCAACGCGAGATTTCGCAGATCATCCAGCAGATGATCGGCGGCCGCGCGACGCATCCCGTCTGGAACCTTCCCGGCGGCGTGACGAGAGCGCTCGCCAGGGAGGATCGGGACAGCATCAAGAAGTTCGCGCCCGGTCTCGTGGGATTCGGGGAGTTCGGTCTCAAGCTCTTCGACGATATCGTTCTCAAGAACAAGGCATACCTCGATCTCATCCTCGGAGACGGCTACGAGCTCGTGACGAACTATATGGGGCTCGTCGACGACAAGAACCGCGTGACGTTCTACGACGGGACGGTGCGGGTCGTCGATCCGGACGGGAAGGAGATCGACCGGTACCGCGAATCGGAATACCTCGACCATGTCGCGGAGCACGTCGAGCCGTACACCTATCTGAAGTTCCCGTATCTCAAGAAGCTGGGATGGCAGGGATTCAAGGAAGGTAAGGGCACGTCGCTCTACCAGGCGGCTCCGCTCGCCCGTTTCAACGCGGCGGACGGTATGGCGACGCCGAAGGCGCAGGCGGCCTATGAGAAGATGTTCGCCACCTTTGGGGGCAAACCCGTTCACAAGCTCATGGCGATGCACTGGGCGCGATTGATAGAGATCCTCTACGCGGCCGAACGCCTGGTGGAGCTCGTCGCAGACGAGGAAATCCTCGACCCGAACGTCCGCGTGATTCCGTCGGCGACGCCGTCCGAGGGCGTGGGAATCATCGAGGCGCCGCGCGGCACCCTGACGCATCACTACGTGACCGACGCGCGCGGAATCGTCACAAAGGCGAACCTCATCGTCGGCACGACGAACAACAACGCTCCGATCTCCATGGCGGTCAAGAAGGCCGCGATGAAATTCATCGGCAAAGGGGGCGAGGTCAAGGAGGGGCTTCTCAATATGGTCGAGATGGCCTTCCGCATCTACGATCCATGCTTCAGCTGCGCGACGCATAGCCTTCCCGGCCACATGCCCCTGACGATCGAGATCAAGAACGCGAGCGGGGAAACGGTCCGGACGGTCTCGAGATAGAGGCGCCCGGCGGGACAGGCTGCCGCTACGTGAAAACAATCGTGCTCGGGCTCGGCAATACGATTCTCAGCGACGACGGCGCGGGAATCTACGTCGCGCGGGCGCTCATGGGGCGCCTCGGCGGAGCGGCGGATGTCCGCGAGGCCGAGCTCGCCGGTCTTGATCTCATCGAGATGCTCAACGGATACGATCGCGCGTTCATCGTCGACGCGATACAGCTCGACGGCGAGGAACCCGGCGCCGTCTTCAGGATGAGGCCGGACGATATCCGAACCACCCCACGGCTTGCCTCGTTCCACGATATCGATATGATCACGGCGCTCGCGCTCGGGCGCCGTTTACAGTTTCATATGCCGGAAGAAGTCGTTATCTTCGGGGTGCAGGCCGAAGATACGCTCACCCTCGGGGAGCAATGCACGGAAGCGGTGAAACGCGTCATCCCGATCCTTGCCGACGAGATCGCGGGAGAAATTTCGGGAGCGCCGCATCGGAAGATCTCGATCGGGCTCTCGGAGAGGAGAAATACCGGTGCATGAGGCGTCCCTCATGAAGAATCTCCTCGACATTGTCGATCGGGCGGCGCGGGACGAGGGGGGAGGACCCGTCCGGGTCGTTCACCTCAGGATCGGCGAAATGGCGGGCGTCAGCGAGGATGCCCTGCGTTTCGCGTTCGATGTAATGGCGAAAGGAACGGCGGCCGAGGGAGCCTCGCTCGAGGTGGAGAAGGTTCCTCTACGGATTCGATGCGCGGGCTGCGGGTCGAATTCGAATCCGGCGGATTTCGTTTTCATATGTCCGGAGTGCGGCTCCCGCGACGTCGAGATACTCGCCGGCAGGGAGATGGAAGTGGATTACATCCTCGTCGGCGACGGCTCGGCGGAATCGGAGAATCGGGGCGGGTAGGCGCGAAAGGGGCGAGAGATCATGCACGAGATTCGGATCGGAGAGGATCTCCGCGAAAAGAACGAAGCGATCGCGGACGAAAACAGAAAGCTGCTCGCCGCGAAAAAGATCGTTTCGATCAACGTGATGAGCGCGCCCGGAGCGGGAAAAACGTCCCTGCTGTTCAGGACGATCCCCATGATCCGAAAGAAACACGCCGTGGGCGTCATCGAGGGGGACATACAGACGGCGACCGACGCCGAAAAGATCGCGACGCTCGGCGTTCCCGTGTATCAAATCGAAACAGGAGGGGTTTGTCATCTCGACGCGGCGATGGTTCATAGCGCGCTCCATCAGCTCGACCTCGACTCGATCGATCTTCTTTTCATCGAAAACGTCGGCAATCTCGTATGCCCCGCCGAATTCGATCTCGGCGAGGATGCGCGTGTCATGCTCCTGAGCGTATCCGAGGGAGACGACAAACCGAAGAAATACCCGCTCATGTTCCGTGAGTCGCGGCTGCTGCTCCTGAACAAGATGGATCTCGCGCCCTACGTATCGTTCGACGTCGAGAAGGCGCGGCGGGAGACGCTCGAGATCAATCCGAAGCTCGACATCATAGAGATATCGTGCGTGACCGGCGCCGGGCTCGATCGCTGGGTGTCCTGGATCGACGCTTTCATCGAAACGGCGAGGAGACGGTGATGTGCCTCGGCATACCGATGCTGATCGTCGAGAGGAGCGGGAACGATGCGGTCGTCGAGAGCGGCGGTGTGCGAAAAGGCGTGCGGCTCGATCTTATCGACACGGCGGCCATCGGAGACTACGTCCTTGTACACGCGGGATACGCGATCGAGAAGCTCGATACGGAGGAAGCGCTTGAAACGCTCGAGCTCATCAGGCAGGTGTATCGGGCGGGCATGGGAGAGGACGTCACGTGAGCGGTTTCGGCGCCCTCGGCGAATATCGCGATCCGGCCCTCGCGCAGGCCGTCGCCCGCGAGATACGGGCGTTGCGCGTCGATCGGCCCGTCGTCCTCATGCACGTGTGCGGGACGCACGAGCACACGATCTCGCGCGCGTCGCTGAGGTCCCTTCTTCCTGACGGAGTGCGCCTCATCGCCGGTCCGGGATGCCCCGTGTGCGTCTGCCCCGCGCGGGACATCGACCGCGCGCTCGAAGCGGCGAAGAGGGATAACGTCGTGATCGCCACGTTCGGCGACATGGTCCGCGTTCCTTCCTCTGAGAGCTCGTTCGAAAGGGCGAAGGCCGAAGGCTGCGACATCCGCGTGGTCTATTCTCCCGTCGACGCGGTTCGCCTCGCGCGCCTGAATCCCGAAAAGGAAGTCGTTTTCATGGCGATCGGGTTCGAGACGACGGCGGCGCCGATCGCCGCGTCTCTCGCGGACGATCCGCCGCCGAATTACTCGATCGTGCCTTCGATGAGGCTCGTTCCTCCCGCCCTGCGGTTTCTCATGGCCCGGAGCGCCGGGGCGATAGACGGATTCATCCTGCCGGGACATGTGAGCGCCATCATCGGGCGTGCCGGCTATTCGTTCCTCGAGGGAGAGTACGGTATTCCCTCCGTCATCGCGGGCTTCGAGGCGATCGACGTGCTGCGCGCCGTGAGAGAGCTCCTCGCGCAGATCGCGGCAGGCGCGCGGGGAACGGTGGAGAATCAGTACGGACGGGTAGTGCGGGAGAAGGGGAACGAACGGGCGCAGAACGCGATCGCCCGCTTCTTCGTGGAAGCCGACGTGCCCTGGCGGGGCATCGGAACGATCCCGCGATCCGGTCTCGCGCTGCGCCGGGAATACGAGAGGCTCGACGCCGCCGTCCGCCTCGATCTTCCGGATCCTGAAGGAGTGGTGGACGTGCGGGAGGGATGCCGGTGCCATCTCGTGATTCTCGGCGAAGCGGAGCCGGAAACATGCCCGTTCTTCGGCGTGGAGTGCACGCCGCGGGCGCCGTACGGGCCGTGCATGGTCTCGAGCGAGGGCACGTGCAGGGCGCGGTTCGAATACCGGTCCGTCGGGAAGAGCGCGAAGAGGTGACCCCCGGAAGGCGATAGCTGTTGACCGCGCCGCGGCGTTTTTAGTAGAATTATCTGAGCGTAGCGCGCATATTTGTTCAGATACCTGTGAAAAAGCCCCTGAGAAGCCCGAACCGATTCGTTAACCTCTCCCCCCTGCCGGAAAGGGGCTCATGCCGTGAAAAGAAGGGTGTTCCTCGCCGCGATTCTCTGGCTGGCGCTCGTCCCGTCGCGCTCGATCGCCTGGAATCAATCGGAGGTTTCCTGGCTCACGATCTCGACGGAGCATTTCAACGTCCAGTACCACAAGGGGCTCGAGCGCTACGCGGAGCATGCGGCCGCCGTGGCCGAGAGCGTGTACGGTCCGATCACCGAAATGTACGGGTACAAGCCGGACGGGAAGATCTATCTGAACCTCTCGGACCTGGAGGATGAATCGCAGGGCACGACCTATTACTATCTCAACCGCATCGATCTCACCATCACACCCTACGATTTCTGGTTCCGGGGATCGGCGGCGTGGATATCGAACGTCATCGCTCACGAGTTCACCCACATGGTTTCGGTTCAGAGTTCGTTCAAGTATCCGCGGAGGATCCCGTCGCTCTATCTGCAGGCGTTGAATTTCGAGAAG